>CAYFFH010000107.1:0-9019 GCA_964342175.1 uncultured Enterobacteriaceae bacterium
GTTTTGTCGACTGCTTCAGCAACTGTATTTCAAATACTACGTGGATTGAAGTTACAGACCCCAGTTCCTCAGGCGGGGGATCTCTTATCCGGTCAGTATCATTAAAAGATATTTCTGGAACGTAAATTATTCGTATTCTCTAAAATTTTCGATTGCATTTTGATCCTGTTCGTGCGCAGATCTTAAGAACCTAATTGAATGGAACTTACCAGTGCGCTGGTGTGCCCGCTTTTCGATTCTGTTCCTACTAACCATCCTAATCGGGATCAGTGTAGTTGCCATTCTGTGTGTTGAATCAATTCCGTTGGTCGAAAAGAAATCCTTGCTCAGCCCATCAAGTGCGGAGCGCGCAAAGGTCCTTTTACATTACTATGATCCGCGGAAGCTGCGCTCGGGTGAAGTTAAAACTATAAGTGTGAGTGAGGAAGAACTTAGTTTAGTTGCGAATCATTTGATTAATCGTTTCGGATCCGGTGCCGCGTCTTTCGAGATGGAACAGGGTCGGCTGAAAATCACGGCAAGCTTGAATTTATCCGGATTGTTACCAGGTCGCTATATTAATTTAAAAACTCAATTTAATGCGGTAACGGGTGGCGCACGTTTTGGAAAACTTCAGATTGGATTAATATCAATTCCGGCTGTGCTAATGCGGGGAGTCGTTAGCCTCGGTGCGGAACATATATATCGATCATCTGGGTTGCCAAGTATTGGCAGCGTGTTGCACGCAGTGGTGATTCACGACCAGCGACTCGAAATTACATATCAGTGGCAAGAAGAGATAGTAAAGGTTGTAGGAGATCGTTTTATGTCCCGCACTGATCGGGCATTGCTCAGAGTCTACAATGATTTTCTTGTAACCGAATTCGAAGAAAAAGGGACTAATTTATCTTTCACAAATCTTGTGCATGCGATCTTTAAAAAGGCGCGGGATCGTTCACCTAGCACGGACCCAATTATAGAAAATCGTGCCGCGATTGTAACCCTTGCCGCATATGTAAATGGGAGCAATATCAGCTCGTTTGTACCCGAGGCTGCGAACTGGGTGAAACCGCGCCGGGTGCGGCTAAAAATTCATTCTCGCAGAGACCTCGTGCGGCATTTTGCGACTTCAGCCGCTTTGGCCGTAGCCGGGGGAGGAGTTATGTCTAGCGCTATCGGTCTGTATAAGGAGGTAGGCGACGCTGACGGAGGAAGTGGTTTTAGCTTTAAAGATCTGGCGGCGGATAAAGCAGGGGCACAATTTGGACAAGCTGCAGTCGAATCGGAATTCTCTGCAAAGCGCTTACAAGATAGAATTGCGCTTGGTATTGACGAGACGGCGTTAATACCGAGTGTGAATGATCTGGAAGAAAACTTAAGTGAAGCTGAATTCCAGGGCCGATACGGTGGGATAAAGGGGTTGGAGTATGAGCGTGTTGTGAAGGATATAGACAGACGGATAGCCGATTCTGCGTTGTTTCGGCCATAAATTGTGCCGGAAAAGCTATGATTAAATACTTTTTTAATAATCGAGTGTTAGTCAAATTAGAGGTGGTCGTAATTGAGATTCAACGGAAATTTTATGTTTTTTGTCTTTCGGGATTTGGGTATTAATACGTGAGAATTAGTTTTGGCTAAGTTTACGTACTTAGTAAAAAATCTTAATGGACGATTGTAACTGGACACGGCGAATGGTGAGCAACTTGAGTACTCACACTACCGAGTAGTAAACGCGAAAATACTGATCGACCGCGTGAGCCAATTACAATTAGGTCGATACTTTTTTCCCCCGCGTAGTCACAAATTGCCTCTGCGGTATGACCCCATATCTGATCAACTTCGATATCTTCAAGAGCACCTAGTGCTGCTTTCGTTTTCGTCAATGTTGTTTCAATGGCTTGTTTCTCTGTCGCCGATTTGATGTCTTCGATATCAAGCGATGCATCAGGTACGGCAGTTGGCCACACCGCAGGCCCCATCGTGTTTAGCATTAACACATCGTCATCATGTACTGTCAAAATCACAACTCTAGCATTGAGAGAATGCGCAATGGTCGCGGTAAACTTGGCCGCATGTAGTGAGCCTTCGGATCCATCCGTAGCAAGTAGTATTTTGGAAATATTACCAGACATTACACCGATCCTCCGTCGTTGTTAATTCGTAGTGGCCACAGCAGATTTTGAAACCGGGCACATCCTTGGTGAACAACATGATATCGTTTCAGTACGCATAAGGCCTAAAATCTAGCGTTCGCCCCGGTGTGTAGTTTGTTACTTGCGGACGACCTTGACCTTAATCGTGCTTAGTGTAATCGTGCCGTTTAGGTTCGCAAAGGATTATCTTGCATTAACGGCGATGGACGGGGCTAGAAATTCGCTCAAACAAAAACAGGCTAAGACTCAGCACGTTATTTTTATTGAAGGTCTGGCAAACCTATTCATATTGCTGTTGAAACTGATAGTTGGATTTACGACTGGTTCGTTGGCTGTGCTAGGTGACGCAATCCACTCTTTAAGCGATGTTGGAAACAATGTAGTTGCGTGGTTCGTAATACGCTTGGCAAATGAGCCAGCTGACGTCGAGCATCCCTACGGACACCGAAAATTCGAGACATTGGCAGTCTTTGGCCTTGCTGGGTTGTTAACTGTACTTGGGTTTGAAATCATTTTACGCGCAGTTCAACGGGAATCACCAACTGTGGAGAATAGCGCCTGGGGACTTGGTTTAATGTGTGTTGTGCTGGCCGCAAACATTGCGCTTGCCATTTGGGAGCATCGGTGGTCCCGGCGACTCGATTCGGACATTCTTTTAGCAGATGCACACCACACGTTTTCAGATGTATTAACGACGCTGGTCGTCATCGTTGGGTGGCAATTGTCGAGTCGCGGTTTTGTTTGGCTTGATACGATGTGTGCGGTTGGGGTGGGTTGTTTGGTGCTTTACTTGGCATCCGGTTTGTTTAGGAGAGCATTACCTGGTTTGGTTGATGAATTTGCGATCGATCCGCGTGAACTTACGTCAGCGATAAAAAGCGTCTCCGGGGTAGAGTCCGTTAAAACAGTCCGCTCACGCTGGTTAGGACAAAACCGCGCGGTAGATATGGTAATAACAGTTGATTCCGTACTATCCATTGCGGAGTCTCATGATATTGCGGTTCAGATCGAAACGCTGGTTGAGCGGAAGTTCGATGTTCAGGATATTTCAATCCACGTTGAACCTCACTCGTGAGTTCGTAAGGGCACATACTCTGGGTCGCCGTTACGTAGGGCTATCATCGTCCGTGCACGGGCCGTATTCTAACTGCACTGTTGCATGTGACACATTGAAGAGTGATTCTAAGGCGCAGTGAATCTCCTTCATTATATGATCGTGTTCGACGTGTGTTGCAATCCGTGCATGCAGAGTGAGAACTGGACGGCTGTCCGTAAGTGACCAAAGTATGCACATGATGGATATCTAAGATTTCGGGGATCTGAGCCATTAATTGCGAGTTCACTTGAGCTGGGTCGACTTCCTCAGGTGTTCCTTCGAGTAAAATGTGCCCAGCTTGCCGAACTACGACGAAACCTGAATGAATTATTAATATTGCTACGATGATTGATAGAAGCGGGTCGGCTTGCATCCAGCCACTAAACATAATAATTAATGCTGCGCCTATTGCGGTTAACGAGCCAAGAAGATCGCCCATTACATGAAGAATGGCCCCCCGCAGATTTAAATTTGTTTGTTCGGCCGCCGTGAGTATGCGCAATACGACAAGATTAACGATGAGACCGAGGCTTCCAATGACCAGCATTGGTGCGGACAAAACATTCTGCGGATAGATTAACCTTATGATTGCCGTGGTTAGGATCCACGCTGCTATCGCGAGTAATGCAATACCATTAACGAAGGCTGCTAAGACCTGAAATCTATGGTAGCCGAAGCTATGGCGAAGGTCGGGCGACTTGGAACCGACGCGAAATGCGGCCCAGGCTAGAGTCAATGCAACAAAATCACCAAACATATGTCCCGCATCCGCTAAAAGGGCGAGGGAATCGGAGATCAGACCGCCGATGATCTCCGCAAGCATAAAGCCACCAGTTAGCAGCATTGCACTGAAAAGCCGTCGTTCGTTGTCGGCTTCGGTCGGCGTTAAGTTATGGTGAGAATGGTTGTGATTCATGCCGTGGTAGACGATGATCTCATCGGGATTTTTATTTCTCCTCGGTAAGCCAAGTTTTGATGTTTTCTGGTAAGTAGTAATCGACGCGCGACATACGAGGTTCCGAGGTGCGTGGGTAGTCGACTATCTCGTCTAATCCTATCTTAACTTACGGGTTAGTGTGGCTAGAATGTCACTTATTTATCAATAGGTTGTAATCAATTAATGAGAACTCTATCATTATTGCGACACTTAACAAACCGTATATTAAGGGAAAGGCAAATAAGTTCGACTGTAGGGGGCCGTGCAGGTCATACAGCGTACATCAATCAAATCGCGTGATTCTAAGATGACAAATCTTCTCGTTCGTGTTGGCGCGAACTTACCATTAAAGCCATCAAAAATTGATCTGGGCGGCAACCTATGAGATTCATTTACCTTGCCGGGTTGGTAGCTGCACTCATATTGACGCTTTGGAACATCCCACCGCGATTTTTATCCGCCGAATGGGCCGCCTATAAACTCAGCTGGATAGGTGGGGCAAAATATTCGGACGCGCCAGCGAGCAAGTCTGTTTCTATACCTGAACTAGATCTGGATAAAATCTGTCCTCCAGACTTTGATGGATGGCGCACAGCGCATTCTATTGATGGAGTAGAAATTGTCGAAGTGGACGATTGTATGCCGGATAACCCGTGGGACGTTGCGGTATCGGTTCGCGGAACCAATAACGTATCGGAGCATACTTTATTAAAATCTCTGTTCACACCTGACGCAATTGTAAAAGGTGCGGATCTTGATGGAGACGGTGATCCTGATGTGATCGACCTTCGGCTCGAGGTGATGGAGCTTAACGGCAAGTCCCCTGATGGCCCTGGAGTAGTTCCGCAATTTGATATTGGACCCGGCATTAGCCCCGGGTTTTGGGTCTTCTCACCGAAAACTCGAGGCATGGCCACCATTAACTTCGAATCGCCGATTGCAAATCGGATGATTCGTCTCCCAGCACCTGTGATCCGAATTGAGCAGGGTGACGAGGTTAGGATCACACTTGAAAATTCCCATTACATGCCGCATACGATTCATTTCCATGGAGTAGATCACCCGTTTAAAACCTCTGAAGGCACAGGTAACGATGGTGTGCCGATGTTCAGCGAGCACCCAGTCATGCCAGGTCAGACACGTACCTACCAACTACATCCGCGCCATGCTGGCACTGCATTTTACCATTGTCATGTGCAACCCCAATCCCATATTTTGATGGGATTACAGGGTATGTTGGTAGTGGAAGAAAATCGGCCAAACAATTGGCTCCAGACATTTAACATAGGAGCAGGCCGTGTCCGTGCATCATCGGTTGCTATACTTGAAAGTTATGACCGCGAGTTTGATCTTCACTATCTAGAGATCGACTCGGCCCTGAATAACCGGATCCAGCAATTCAATGATCCGCGCCTTGTGTCCCGCGCTATACATCGAGGTTATAACGTTACTCAGCGCAGGCCGGACTACTTTGTTCTCAACGGAAGGTCATTCCCGTACACATTGCGTGAATCACTGGTGGTTGTGAAGCCAGGTCAGAGGAATCGTATAAGGGTACTTAATGGCGGCAGCGAAGGTCTCGCTTTGCACTTTCACGGGCATAAACCTCGCTTGACTCATCGTGATGGTGTACCCCTAACGGCAGGGCAAGAAATCCAACGGGATGTATTTTGGATTGCTAGCGCGCAGCGTCTCGATCTCGATCTAAATACTGTTAACGACGGCCTGAATTCTTATGGTGCTGGAGCATGGTTATTACACGATCATCGGGGAAAAGCTGTAACCTCAAATGGAATTGGTCCTGGCGGGGGTCTGAGTATCGTAGCCTACGAAAAATTTCTTGGGCCAAGTGGACTACCTTTGACAATAGGTGGGTTGCAGGCTCTCGCGCCACTCTTTTCGCCGAAGTACTATGTTGGTGAAGTGCCGGTATTCACCGGTATGGAAGGACACCAGCTTTCGGAACCAAAAAATCAGATTTTGGCCGAGAACGGTGACTGGTATTTCTGGACTGGCATATTTTTCCTGGCATGCATATTGGTAATTGTTCCGTTGCTCCGTTACCGCGCTTGATGATTATCTATCTATCACGGTTAGTTGCTCTTCCGATCACCGCCTTTGTAGCATTGGCACTCGCCGCCGTCGTCCCGGCACAGGATCAGCACGAGCAACATCACAAGCACCACCATAATGGCCATACAATGATTCTTGATGGTGATGGTATGGTGATGAATTTCAATTCAGATATCCTCCCGAAGGATTGCGCGGCTGTAGCTGCAGATCTAGATATTGAGGTTCGGGTCGGTCGCGAGTACGCACGCCAGGGGATCACTTTCGGCTACAACATACATGAGTGGAAGGTATTGCCGTGCTCGCGTCTGACGGTGACGCTTATTAACGAGGATCAAGTTCGTCACCAGTGGATGGTTCATGGTTTACCGCGCTATCTTTATCCTCAAGGAATGTTTCATCTCGAAGTAAACGGGGGGAAGCGCAAAACTGGCACATTTATCGTTCCCAGTGACGATCGTACCTACCTCGCACATTGCGACATTGCAAAACACATGGAGCAGGGATTGAAAGCCCAAGTAATCGTCGGTAATGGCAGTGGAACTCTAACCAGTATTCCCGGGATTAGTGGGAGACCATTTCCAGATTATTATGGGGAAAGCCGCTAAATTTGATATTTTTCGCGTAGCATTCGCTTGAGTATTTTGCCACTTGGGTTACGTGGTATTTGCTCTGCAAATTCAACTCGCTTTGGTTGTTTAAAGCCGGCAAGTTTGTTGGCGCAGTATTCCTTGATTGCGTCGACCGTCAGTGATTCGTCGCGTCTTACTACAATGGCAAAAGGTGTTTCACCCCATTTTTTATCATTCTGTCCTATAACGGCAGCTTCGATTATGTGTGGGTGTGTTAGCAATACACTTTCAATTTCAGCTGGATAGACATTTTCACCACCGGAAATGATCATATCTTTTATACGATCTTGAATGTAGATGAATCCATCTTCGTCGGTGATGGCAATATCGCCCGTGTGGAGCCAGCCGTCGACGATAGTTTCGGCGGTCGCGTCTGGACGATTCCAATATTCACGCATAACATGCGGGCCGCGGACCAGTATTTCGCCTGGTTCTCCGGGAACGCAGTTACTGCCGTCAGACTTTACTAGTCGAATATCGGTGTGGAAGAACGCCTTGCCAGTCGACCCAATTTTCGCGATTGCATTCTCTGCATCGATGACGCAGGCGGGGCCGCAGGTTTCAGTCAATCCGTAGATTTGATGAATCTCGATGCCTAGTTCCGCATAACGCTCCATCAGTGCGATTGGCACTGGTGCGGCTCCAGATAACATCCAACGTAAAGAAGAAAGATCGTATTGCGCAATGTTGGGAACCTGCAACATGAAATTGAGCATCGCCGGAACTGCTAGTCCGATAGTTATTCGTTCGTTTTGGATTAGCTCCCAAGCGCGTACGGGCTCAAAACTCCGCATAACAATACTAGTTGCTCCCCGATACACGTTTACTGTAAGCGGCATCAAGGCGCCGACATGGAACATCGGTAACGCACCTAGGAAACGGTCTTGTTCCTGATAATAGGTTGTGGCTGCGACTGTTAGGACCGCCCAAATTGATGTGTTATGAGTATGTACAACGCCTTTTGGAAGACCAGTCGTGCCTGAGGTATACATGATGTACAGCATGTCATCTGCCGCCGCGCGGATTTTGGGTTCGCTATCTTCAGCAGCGTCACGGAATCCTTGGTAGCTTTCTGCAAATGGGGCAAGATCTGCGTCGCCGAGTACCTGAAACCAGTGTTTGATGTCAGTCTTCGATCCACGAGACCGGAGTTCGGAAACGGTAGGAATAAACTCTTCGCCAAATATCAGTCGAGTGACGCCGCTATCTTTCAAAATAAATTCTAGTTCGTCTGGCGTTAATCGCCAATTTAAGGGTACGACGACTGCTCCAATTTTTGCCACTGCAAAGTAGGCTTCCATAAACTCAATGCTGTTCATAAGAAGAAAGCCGATTCGCTCTCCCTTTTCTACTTCGGCGGTCAAGAGTGCGTTGGCGAGACGGTTGCAACGGGTGTTCAGCTCAGCGAAAGTCAGTCGGGTTGGGGTGTCCGCATCGACATAGGCTTCCAGATTTGGACTAAGTATTGCCCGTTTGCTCAGGAATAAGCCGAGATTATTTTCCACCAATTAGCCTCACTGATGATCAGAAAACTCACAATCATTGTCGCAGATTTTAACTTCTACACCATACCTCAGTATGAGTTGGCGACCCCGTCAAAGAACCTAGATAAAAGTAGCAGAGAACCAATAAAGAAATGAAAAATGTGCCGCTAAATTTCTACCCGATAACGAATGGATCGTGCGTCAGTTTCTAGTGCCAAATGTCTCGCTTCATTCTCTCTATTCATCCAAACGAACTATCCGAGAAATTTCAATAAGGCAGCGTTAAATACGAGAGGATCCTCGAGGTTAGACATGTGTCCTACCCCAGAAATCTCGCAACGGGTTGCTCCAGGGATTTTGTCGCAAAGGATCGTAGATATATCGTGGAAATCCTGCAGATCCCGCTCTCCGATAATCACCAAGGTTGGGCATTGGATATGATGGAGACGTTCAATTGCTGGCGGCTGCGACAATTTTGCAGGATTATCGTTTAACCAATGCCAACCACTATAATCCCGAATATAGCCTGTTAAACGCGTGAAGACAGGCGTCTGCTCAGAAGCTGGAACGAAAAGGCCTGTATTAAGCCACAGGCGTTTTGCGGCATCGATTCCTTCGGCAGCTGCAATTTTTGCAGGCTCGGCCGTTGGTCGGCCGTGGGGCCATGG
>CAYFFH010000108.1:0-8979 GCA_964342175.1 uncultured Enterobacteriaceae bacterium
CTGCAGGTTACCACGGTGTGCGTTTTTTTGAGACCTTTGGAGATTTTGGATTTACGATGAAAGCGAGGGTGGAGACATTACGCACCCTCGGGCCGGCGCTTAGTCCGTTCAATGGGTTTTTATTATTGCAAGGATTAGAGACCTTGCCCTTGCGAATGGAGAGGCATTGTATTAACGCCCTTTCGGTGGCTGAGTTTTTACAAGAGCACCCGGCGGTCGACTGGGTGCGTTATCCCAGTTTGAAGCAAGATCAATACTACGATCTAGCACAAAAATACCTTCCGAGAGGGGCTAGCGCGATCATGTCCTTTGGGGTTAAGGGTGGATTGGCTGCTGGAGTAAAATTTATTGAAGGAGTTCAATTCTTGAGTCACCTAGCAAACGTGGGAGATGCGAAGACGCTCGTGATCCATCCTGCCTCAACTACGCATCGCCAAATGTCGGATGAGCAGCAACTTAGTGCCGGAGTGGGTCAAGATATGGTCAGAATATCTGTTGGATTAGAGACTTTAGACGATATTCTATGGGACCTTGACCAAGCGTTGGCGCGAGCGGTACGCAGTTAAACGGGACAATGCCGATGAATAATCTAATCAAAAAATTCGAAGCGATTCTTGATGACAACGGTATCTTGTGGGGCGAAGCACTTAATAATCGCGCTGTCCATGTATGGGATGACGCGGGAATAGAGGCTCGAGCGATCTTACGTCCGACTACGACCGCCCAGGTCTCAGCGATCCTTAAGTTGTGCAATGAATCAAATCAAACAGTAGTCGCTCATGGTGGGCGGACTGGCCTAGTTCAATCTTCGATTACAGTGGCTGACGATGTAATTATTTCGCTTGAACGCATGAACCAAATTGAAGAGATCGATGAAGTGGGTCGTACCATGACTGTTCAGGCTGGAGTAGCGCTCCAGACTTTACAAGAAACTGCTACTGAATCGGGATTATTTTTTCCGGTTGACCTCGGTGCGCGAGGCTCCTGCCATATCGGTGGGAACGTCTCAACGAATGCAGGGGGAAATCGGGTCATTCGATTTGGGATGATGCGTGATAATGTACTTGGGCTCGAAGCGGTACTTGCTGATGGCACGGTTGTGACTTCTATGAACACGATGATCAAAAACAATGCCGGCTACGATTTAAAACAGCTATTCATCGGAACAGAGGGTACGCTAGGAGTGATAACTCGCTTAGTCCTCCGGTTGCGGGAAGCCATCACCGACGACGAAACAGCCTTCATTGCGTTTGATACATTCGATCAAGTAACTGGCTTTCTTAAGTACATAGATAGTGCGCTTGGGGGGACACTCAGTGCTTATGAAGTGTTGTGGCATGACTACTACGACCTAGTAACAACGTTGCCGGCTACAAATAAACCTCCGGTTGAAAAGACTCGTCCTTACTACGCGTTAGTGGAGTCCCTTGGATCTTCTGTCAATCGTGAGAAATTTGAGGCAATTATGATCGAAGCGCTTGATGCCGGACTGATTGCTGATGCTGCGGTTGCGCAATCAGGTGGAGACCGTGCAGCGATGTGGGCAATACGCGACGATGTTGAACAATTCTTTCGTTATGGTCCGCCACAAATATTTGACGTTAGTATAGGGATCCGCCACATCGGTGAGTATGTCGATGAAGTGAAGCGGCGCTTGACAAAGAAATGGCCGGATCACCATTGTTTTACTTTTGGTCATATCGGTGACGGAAACATCCATTTCGCTATAACGGTGCCCAATGCCGATCCGAAGGTACATCGTGCGGTCGAAGATTGCGTATACGAACCCCTAGCGCCACGAAACGGTTCTGTTTCCGCTGAGCATGGCATCGGGCTCGAGAAGAAGCGTTATCTGTCTGTTTCCCGAAATCCAGCCGAGATCGCTCTGATGCGTCATCTAAAACATTCACTTGATCCGAAAGGTATTCTTAATCCAGGAAAAATATTTGAGTTTGTTGGACAAGTTTGATCGGTTGGGGATCCAATTTGTTTTTTCGCTCAATTGCAGCCATGGCTTCCCACAACAAAAAACAGTTTGTTCTATTTGTGCCGTTTGCTCCCGGATATTTTACTCGTCGCCAAACTGAGAAGCTGTCTCTATGGCCGAGCTGAACATTCCTTCTCCACATTGCGATACACTGCTGGTTAAACCCGAGTGGTTAGATGAGAACGGGCACATGAATGTTTCATTCTACTCGCGGGCGTTCGATCTCGGCGGAGAGGTGTTTTTCCGAGATTGCGGGATCGGTTGGGATTACACTCGGGAAGGTTTTGGCACTATCTTCATGACTAGCTGTCATTTTGACTTTCGTCGAGAATTATTGGGGGGCGATCCCTTATTAGTGACGACTAGGTTAATCGACTGGTCGCCAAAACTCGTGCATACCTATCAGGCTTTGTACCATCAAGACGAAGGTTATTTCGCTGCGAGTGCCGAAATGCTTTTCATCCATGTTTCTTTCGCCGACCGCTCGAGTATCGAGATGTCGGGACAAATACTGGCGAGACTCGAGCAGATCGCTGCTGCCCACAAAATGTTGCCCCGGCCAGACAACCTAGGAACGCAAATTGCAATCAGACGCTGAGATACTGATACGCTCCCGCGGCCCAAGTTATGGCAGAAACGGCATGGTGGCGACGAGCCAGACGATAGCATCACAGATTGGCATCGATATTTTAAAATCTGGCGGTAGCGCTGTTGATGCGGCGATCGGCGCAAACGCAATGCTCAGTTTGACTGAGCCGTATATGTGTGGCCCCGGTGGAGATTTGTTTGCCCTGATTTGGGATCCCAAGCTCGGAAAACTTGTGGGTTTAAACGGGAGTGGGCGGAGCCCACAGGGATTATCCTACGCTGCACTAGTGAGTGCGTTAGGCGATGAATGCGTTATTCCCGGCCGTGGGCCTTTGTCGCTCACGGCGCCTGGTGCGGTCGATGGTTGGTGCGCGTTGCATGAACGTTATGGTCGCTTACCGCTTGCGGAAGTTCTTTCTCCAGCTATTGCGCAGGCTAGGGACGGAGTGCCGATTGCATCGCGTACTGCAGAACATTGGAAGCATTCCTCATCGGCGGTTCTAGATGACCCGGTGCTCGAGAATTTGACTGCGCCATTTATAGATGTCTTTTTGATCGATGGTTCGGCGCCGATCGCTGGCCAACTCTATCGGAATACTGAGCTTGCTAATACTCTTGAGGTTATTGGTGAGGGTGGACGTCATGCATTTTATCAAGGTGAGATCGCAACAGAAATTATTACGTATGCACAATCGCTTGGTATGCCTTTTACGCCTAGCGACCTCGCTGTTCGACATTACGATTGGATTACGCCAGTGCACACCTCTTATCGTGGTTACCATGTGTATGAGTTGCCGCCCAATGGGCAGGGTATAACGGTACTTCAGATGCTGAATTTACTGGAGGGTTATCCACTCGGTGATATGGGCCTCTCGAGTCCAGATTATTGGCACGCGTTTATTGAGGCAAAAAAGCTCAGCTTCGAAGATCGCGCTCGCTACTATGCAGATCCGGCATTCGCAACAGTGCCCACGGATCAACTTATCGATAAGTTATACGCCGATAAACGTCGAACCTTAATAGACGAGAAGCGGGCCGGCACCGACTATACATATGGCGATGTCACGATCGCAGGTAGTGATACAACATATCTGAGCAGCGCAGATAGCGAAGGGATGATGGTGTCGTTGATACAAAGCATTTTCTCACCTTTCGGCGCTGGGTTGGTTCCACCTGGCCTTGGCTTTGCACTGCAATGCCGTGGATCTGGGTTTTCGATCGAAGCGGGTCATCCAAATGTTTATGTTCCCGGGAAGCGCCCTTTCCATACGATAATTCCAGCTTTTGTTTTAAAAGACGAACGCCCTTGGTTTAGTTTCGGGGTCATGGGGGCAGATATGCAACCGCAGGGACAGGTGCAGATATTGGTTAACATGATCGATTTCGGCCTCGATCCGCAGGCCGCCGCGGATATGCCCCGTTTGCGTCATTTTGGTGGTAGTCAGCCCAATGGCGCACGCCTTGACGGCCTCGGGGTGGTATTGGTCGAACAAGGTATTGATCCGGCCGTTATAGAGGAGTTAGAGCGTCGCGGTCACCGTATAGAAATCAATAACAATTGGATCACAGGATTCCTTGGAGGTTACCAGGGGATTTCCTACGATGCCGATCTAGATGTCTACGTTGGGGGGAGTGAGTCGCGCACTGACGGATGTGCAAGCGGCTATTAATTTCAGCTCCATGAATATAAAAGTAGAAGCTGATCCTACTGCACGCGTTGGGTTCGTTAGCCTCGGGTGCCCAAAAGCCCTGGTGGATTCAGAACGTATCCTAACGCAGCTTCGGCATGATGGTTACGATCTGGTGTCTAGTTATGTTGACGCGGATATTGTCGTTGTGAACACCTGCGGTTTCATCGATAGCGCGAAGGCTGAGTCGCTGGAGGTGATCGGTGATGCCTTGAACGAAAACGGGAAGGTTATCGTTACGGGCTGTCTCGGTGTCCGAGAAAAGGAAATCCGAGCCCTGCATCCGGGAGTATTGAGCGTGAGCGGGCCGCAGCAGTATGAAGATGTTGTGGGTGCGGTGCATCAGTACCTACCGATAGCTCGGCACCACGATCCATACATTGACATCTTGCCGCCCCAGGGAATTAAGCTTACGCCGCGCCACTACGCTTACTTAAAGATCTCAGAGGGATGCAATCATAGATGTAGTTTCTGCATTATCCCAACGATGCGTGGTCGACTTGTTAGTAGGCCGATCGGAGAGGTAATAGATGAGGCGGCACGATTAGTCGCGAGCGGAGTCCGCGAGTTACTCGTGATTTCGCAAGATACGAGCGCTTACGGGAGCGATATGAAATATCGAACCGGCTTTTGGGGGGGCAAACCTATCAAGACGGACATACTCGAGTTGTGCCGTGCGCTGGGAACTTTCGGGGCCTGGGTTCGACTGCATTACGTCTACCCATACCCACACGTTGATAATATCGTTGGGTTGATGGCCGAAGGTTTGGTGCTGCCTTATCTCGATATTCCTTTTCAACACGGTTCTCCACGCATTTTAAAATTGATGCGCCGCCCTGCACATACGGAGAACGTTCTTGAGCGGATCGTGCGCTGGCGTCGTGTATGCCCGGAGATGACGTTGCGCAGCACTTTTATTGTTGGGTTTCCGGGAGAAACCGATGAGGATTTCGATTTATTACTCGATTTCATTGAAGCTGCTAACTTGGATCGAGTCGGTTGTTTTCAGTATTCGGCAGTTTCTGGCGCGGCGGCAAACGATTTCTCAGATTCGGTTTCAGAGGCAGAAAAACAAGCGCGTTGGGACGAATTTATGCGGGTCCAACAATCAATAAGCCAACGTCGTCTAGCGAGGAAAGTTGGAAGCAAGATAGACGTGATCGTCGATGCTGTAAACGACGATCATGCCGTCGCACGCGGTGCTGGCGACGCGCCTGAGATCGATGGCTGTGTGTACATATATGGAAGTGGATCCACGAACCTTATGTCGGGTGAGATCTACTCGGTAGAGATTGAACGGTCTAACGAGTATGACCTCTTTGCGTCAATCGGTCCGGGGGCTAGACACAGGTAACGTCTATCAAACTTTAGAGTTGTCGCCGCGTATAATCGAGTATGCGGGAGTCAGCGCATCGCTTAAACTGTTCGTTGAAAAGTGCTACTTCGATAACTCGTATGTGGTTCTTTACACTCAAACCGATACTGTAAACAAGAGGTTCGGTGATGAACTTAATGCTAGATATACTGCACACCGAGGTTGGGGCGCTATCGTTAGTGTGCAACGAGAAGCATCTCATAGCGGTCGAGTTCGAAGACATGAAGTCGCGTTTGTCCGCACATTTGAAGGCAAGATGCGGCGAATATCGCCTGTGTTCGTCGAGGAATCCTCTTGGAGTAAGTTCGCGATTAGAAGCCTATTTTGCCGGTGATCTTTCCGCGATAGACGCTGTTTCAGTGGATCCTTTCGGGACGGATTTCCAACATATAGTATGGCGAGCCCTGCGCGAGATTCCAGTTGGTGAAACTGTCTCTTACGGCCAATTGGCGGCACGGCTTGGTAAGCCGAACGCAAGTCGCGCGGTTGGTCTAGCAAATTCAAAGAATCCGATCGGTATCGTAATACCCTGCCACCGAGTCGTCGGCGCAAATGGTGAGTTGACCGGGTATGCCGGCGGACTCGAACGAAAACAATGGTTACTTGGCCATGAGCAGGTTAGCGGACAGCTGAGTCTGCCATGCTAGTATCTCCTCATCAGTAATTATCGTAGACTCTGAGCCGGTGTCCTGGGTGCGTTGTTCCGCTGTCTAAAAGGGTTATTGCAGTGCAAGCTAAGTATATGATGAGGCACCCTATCCATTTCCTGATGGACGACTCTTGGGTGTCCTAGACAGAACGTGAAACATTGGTCCGTGGGTTCGATGGCGTACTCGATGGTGTAAATCCTGCCTCAGGGGGCGTCTAATATAGACTCAAATGCGATGGATCATTGTTGTTGGAAAAGGGAAATGGGTATGCAGATTACGTTGATTGGTAAGAGAAACGCCTTAATTCCCGCAGATATTTGGTGATGCGGCCCAACCTATCCTAAGACGCAAGCTACAAAGACTGATTAGGTCGACTATTAACTCAGCAATTAGGTGGTTAGCCACCTAATTGATCCTGCCTAATTTTACGGACCCCTGCATAGGGGTCGCGGCAACAGCGCTCACATGGTACAATTTGCGGTTGATGATATCGGACGCAGGTTTGCTAAGTGTTTAATTTTACTCAGCGAAATGGCCTGATCTTCACATCCTTGAGAGCGTCTCAGTGATGCGAGACGTGTACCGCTGGTTTAATCGAAATCGATCATAAGGTCGCAACTGGCGACCGTTTCCGCTAAAGCAGTTCAGGCTAATCGTTCCGATAACGGTGCAAAAATAACAAAACGTGTCGCCCAATCGATCACGTAGCTAAAGTAAACTAATCGTAGATTCGCGCGACGCGATATAACGAGAATAATGCGCACGTGCGGTAACCCAAGGAGTAAATAAAATGGTTGATTCCACACTAAAAGTAGAGTCTTCAGAGGATTATTACCGTGTCGCTCAGGTAGAGAAGATGTCTTCGCCAGATGGGAGTAAAGGGAATTGGTTTCAGTATGTGATCGAGGGTGGGTATGCACCTGTTACCGGTGCAAAACCGGGGACACAAAAGCAAGTGTCGGCATATGCTCGACAGTTGGCGGATGAATTAAACGCTCGCCGTTCCTCTGGTGGTTCCAGCCCGTCCGCGCCCCGAGGTCGAAAGAATCAGCTTGTACTTAAATAGTTCGACGCTTGACCGTATTCCAAAGTGAGTTGACATCATGGCACTCTGTCCTCCGCTCATTGCTAGTGGTGATGAAGTGGGAGGAATTTTCGTTATATTCAGTTGGTCCTGAGATGAAAGGCCGGACTACTAGGGAGGACTTGTTGGCAGCCTGAACCTTAGACAGGCTCTAATCGATGGGGATGCGCGGTCGGACCTACCCAATAATGTTCGTAAATGGTGTTGCGCTCGAATACCGATTAGTGCCAGGTGATCCGTCGAAGCCAACACTTGTGTTGCTCCATGAGGGATTAGGCTGCGTTGCCATGTGGAAGAATTTTCCTGATCTTCTCGCGGCGATTACCGGATGCACAGTGTTCGTATATTCGCGTGAAGGTTACGGCGGATCCGATCCCATAGCGCTACCACGCCCGCTCGAGTATATGACCCGCGAGGCAATCGAAGTTCTTCCCAACGTTCTCGCTTGTGCTGGCATTAAGCGTTATGTGTTGATCGGACACAGCGATGGCGCCTCAATTGCGTTGGTCTACGCTGGCAACACCAAAGATCCTGGTTTGTGTTCTGTGGTTGTAATCGCGCCGCACGTTATTGCAGAGGAATGTGGCATCGACTCTATTAAAACAATCGATGCAGCTTTTTGCGATGGTGGACTGCGTCGTCGCTTGCACAGGTACCATGGTACTAACGTTGATTGTGCATTTCTTGGGTGGCGCGGCGTATGGCTAGATCCCAATTTCATGCATTGGACGATTGTCGCAGACCTTGCAGGGATTGAGGTGCCATTGCTCCTAATCCAAGGTTGCGAGGACGAGTACGGTACTATGCAGCAGCTGAGAAAGATAGAGGGTGCCGTACGATCTACTCCGAAAACTGTGGAGTTAAGAGACTGCGGTCATTCCCCTCATTTCGACTGTGCTGACGAGACGGTGGCAGCTATTGCAGAATTTTGTCGTCAAACGGCTTCTGCAAAAGAACTTGAAAGGCGTTAAACTTTTTCGAGTACAAACGGTGAGACCGTAGGCGGAACTAGACTAATTGACAGGAGTACATCGGATGGGATGGCAACGCAAAATACTCCGCGTGAACCTAAGCGCGGGAGACTGTACGCACGAACCTCTGAATATGGAGTGGGCGGAGGCCTATCTCGGCCAACGAGGACTTGGCACTAAGTATTTAACGGAAGAAGTTGCGGCGTCGGTCGACGCCCTCGCGCCCGAGAATAAACTCATAATCGCCACTGGACCGCTGACCGGCACTGCTGCCTCAACTGGCGGACGTTGGTCGGTTATTACAAAAGGGCCGTTGACCGGCGCAATCGCGTGCTCGAATTCGGGTGGGCAATTCGGCGGAGAGTTGAAAAACAGCGGTATCGATATGATTATTTTCGAAGGCCGAGCGCCTGAACCAGTCTACCTGTTTGTCGAAAACGATAAGGTCGAGTTGATCTCTGCAACTCACCTGTGGGGTCAACGGGTGTGGGATGTTGAAGCGACCATTAAGGCAGCGCACAACGATCCCTTGATCCGTGTCGCCTCGATTGGACCTGCCGGTGAACACGGCAACCGCTACGCCTGTGTCGTTAATGATCTCCACCGAGCTGCTGGACGTTCTGGAGTAGGAGCAGT
>CAYFFH010000109.1:0-8903 GCA_964342175.1 uncultured Enterobacteriaceae bacterium
TCCCAAATGCCTTACGTTCGTTCACGTAGCGTGCTGTCCATTCAATCGCTGAATTAATAATCGCAGCAGATCTGATCGCGATCACGAGTCGCTCCTGCGGTAATTGCTGTACCATCTGTACAAAGCCCTTACCCTCCTCCCCCAGTAAATTCTCGATCGGCACACGACAATCAGCGAAAAACAACTCTGAGGTATCTTGCGCGTGATAGCCGACCTTCTCGAAGTTTTTGCCGCGTTCGAATCCCGGCGCATCACGTTCAATCAAGATTTGGCTAATCCCCTTCGCACGTGCACTCGGATTAGTTTTGCATGCAAGCACCACCAGATCAGCAAGCTGACCATTCGAAATAAAGGTCTTTTGGCCGTTTATTACATACTCATCGCCATCACGTTGTGCATGCGTCGCCATCCCTTGAAGATCTGAACCCGCTGCCGGTTCGCTCATCGCGACCGCTGACACCACCTCGCCCGTAACAAGCTTTGGCAGCCATTTTTGTTTCTGAGCTTCACTTCCATAGTGATACACATAAGGAGCGACAATATCGGAGTGCAGGTGGAATGCGACGCCAGCGTAACCAGAACGGCCCATCTCCTCGACCACCACTGCGCTGTAGAGAAAGTCGGCACCTGCTCCGCCATATTTCTCTGGTACCCAGGTGCACAATAGTCCAGCTTCGCCGGCTGCGAGCCACACCTCGCGACTAACGATACCGTCTTTTTCCCATCTAGAGTAATTTGGTTCGATCTCCTTAGTAATGAATCGGCGGACCGTCTCTCGGAACACCTCATGACCGTCGTCAAATAATGTTCTGGCTATCATTTAAACATTCCTTGCGAAAGCAAAATTGATCACGGTAACGGGAATTTCATAGGATCAACAAATCTACGGAGAACGTTTTCAGTTATTTTGGCTACGTCGTTGTCATAGTCATTGCGTGCCAATGCTCCAAACCACGAAATCGAGCCGACAGAAAAAACCGCACCACCAGAAGGGGTCTCGAAAAACACCATATCCGCCCGCACGACAGGATCTGGCGACGGCACGATTGTTGCCGCCTCAAGTTCTTCTTTAGTGCGCGTCATCTCAGGGCCGAAATCTGTTGCCGATGCCAGCACTAGCGCATGTGCCGGCGACCCAAGCGCAGGGTTGTAATTGTCAATTTCTTGACCGGCGGCCCCGCCTCCTAGCCCGGAAGTCCCAACGTGTTCCTCTACCACTCCGTCAAATATCCATGCTGCACGCGAATCGTAGCTCGCAGCACAACGCTCGTATCCAATAGCGCGCTCAAAGCCTTGAGCTGCAAAACCGACCCCAACCAGCTCGTTCGGTGCACGGCCGAGCCGTCGCCACATTCCGCCATATTCGCCATTAAACGAATGGTACGACTCGCCAGCTCCCGTTTGCCAATTACGCACTCCGTCCTCAGCACGTCGCAATTCAATCGCACCTGGCCACGCGTCGCTCAATGCGATTCGCCAATAAAATCCGTTACCACCGAGATACAAGAGACGGCCTCCAGCACGCTGCCATTCGTCAAGCGCATCAAGCATCGACGTTGACCAGTATTCGGGATGAGTACCGGTAACAATAACCCGGTACGGAGTAAGCGCCTCGAGTCCCTCCTCATGCACATCTTCATCAGCGATAATGTCGTGCCCTAACTCCAAATGATTGATAAATGCGTTGATGTCGGTGTCTGGCGTGAAATTCCAACCGTCGGCACCAGGTCGTAGTTGGAGAATCGGTCGTAGCCTCGAGCTGTACATCACGCCACTACCGTCGCTGTGCTTCTCATACAAGGACAACCCAACTTCTGGATGAGTCCGTAAGTATTCATGCTCTGGGCGAAGACGCGAGCGCGCCGCGACAAAATCTGCACCTTCAAGAAGCATACGATGATTTGCATACGCCATATATGTGCAAGATGGCATCAACAGTGCAATGTCGGCGGTCGCCGCTGCTTTCGAAGGCCTAACGAAAAATGGCACGCGGTCAATTTCGCCTTGATTGCGTATCCGAAATGCATAGATACCGCTTGGGAGGTCGTCGTCAAGTTCAAGTTCTGCCGTGACAGGCCATTCAGCGTCATATAGGTCGTCACTATGAAAATGCACTGCGTCATAATGCTTTGGATTGCTCGTCCAAGCGTGTTGAGTACCGTCCCAGCCCGGACCAGTCACACCGCGAGCAGGCAATTGATAGAGTTGTCCGTGGCGGTCGTTACCACTTGAATCTATCACTTTGCGCCCAGAGATTTCTTGCCCTAGATCCCATTTTAGATTTATCTCATCTAGACAGATCTGTGGGCGCGCTAGTCGCCCATCAAACCGTTCCCCGTCTACTGACGCCGCAAACAGACAGTGTTTTAGAGCACTAATCGATAAGAACGACAGTGAAGTCTGCGTTACAAATGGAGGTGTAATTTCCATCAGATCGCGTCCCGGCGATCGACTCGGCAAACATTCGACAACCGCCTTAATTGTCACCGTTGGCTCGCCTACGCCTTCTATCTGTATCCTATACCATCGGTTTGCAATGATTTTATCAGGTAGCAACGTTAGTCGTTGCTCACCGTACTTAAAGCTGAAACGTCCTTGTCTAATCTGTATTGCGATCTCTGTGCTTGCAACATCTCCAATGCATAATGCCGTCTGATCGCTGCTCGGCGAGGTTGGTTGCAAATAGCAATCGATTTTAAACTGTCGCGTTATAGCAAGGCCACCAAGATCAATTTCGGCAAATGATCCTGGTACTAACAGATGTTCGCTCAATTTAATGGTTGGTGGTAACAGCGAGGACTTTTCTATTTCATGAAAACCTGGGCCGGCACGAGTGGGGTCACCGCACACGATTTGCACCAGGTCTAACGCGGCTGGTCCTGGATGGTGGCTGGATGCTTTCAACTGCACCGTCTCGCCCGCCCTTAAAGACAGCGGCTCACAATATCCGGTGATCGTTTTAGCCCGCTCGGAGTCGCTCACCCGTGATTGCCCCATGCCTAATTTAGTCACCGCCGATTGACGTCTCTAGAGCCAACGATACGCTAAGGGCGTAGTTCTAACACCATGTTAAAGGGTGTCTCTGTAGCGCGGCGAAATTGATTGAACCCACCACCATCGACCATCACCTCGCGAAGCCGGCGTTCACCCGCCTGTGCTCCCAACGCCGCACCTACCTCCTGCGACAAGGAGGTAGGAACGCAAACCATTGTCGATGCGGAGTAGAATAATCTGCCAATCGGATTAAGATTTTGATCAAGAGAATCTCCAGCTTGCGGCTCGACAACCATGCACGTGCCATCCGACACCAAAGACGAATGGACATGTGCCATAGCTCCAACCGGATCGCCCATATCATGCAAACAATCGAAAATGCAGACGAAGTCGTAGGTACCTGGGTATTCTTTCGCTAGGGCTACTTCAAACTTTAAGTTGCTCAGGCCATGTTTTTCAGCGTGGCCGCGGGCCTCGACAATCGAACCTTCATGGAAGTCGAAGCCAGTAAACTGCGAGTTTGGAAAAGCACGCGCCATAATCACGGTCGACAACCCATGACCACAACCAACGTCGGCGACATTAATACCACGTTCCAATTTACCGATGATGCCGTCGAGGGCTGGCAACCATGATTCGACCAAATTAGCTTCATAACCGGGCCTAAAAAACTTCGCTACGGCACAAAAAAGGCATTCAGTCTGATCTCCCCAGCCTACCCCAGCACCACTCCTAAAACCTTCAGCAACGGTATCCTGATTACCAAGATAAGCCGCAACCGCATCAAATGCAGGAGTTAAAAATGTCGGGCTATCCTCGTCGGCGAAGATCGCCGCCTGTTCGGGCGACAACCAAAATGTTCCTGCCCTCGCGTCACAACACACATACCCTGAGGCAGCCTGGGCAGACAACCATTCACGCAGGTAGCGCTCTGCAAGCCCCGTCCTTTTCGCCAACTCGGAGGACGTAATAGGTTGAGTATCTTTTAATGCCTTATATATTCCCAGTTGGTCGCCGATCCGCACTAACGGTGTACTCGCGGCACCACCGAGATCCTGCAAGATCTGGCCGACAAGCGCGTTTAGTGTTTCTTCATTCATAATTTTCCCTCGCGTTGAATCATATTCCAGTCGATCCTACTTATTCTTGGCTGACCGAATGCTGGAAACCCACACGCATTGAAGTCACCGTTTTTTATCACGTCGTCGATCCGGCCCAATCGATGTTGTATGATCTCTCGCAATAATAGTCAAAAGTGAATGTCCGGGTGGTCTAAAAAAGCCTGCGTCACAGGCAAACAAAATTTTTTCTCCAACTCCCCCTACATCGATCAGACCACGATGTTTTCAATTTCACCAATGCCCGATATTGCGATCCGAATGCAGTCACGAGGTTTGAGAAAGAGAGGAGGATCGTATCCGATACCGACGCCAGCCGGCGTCCCAGTGGCAATTATATCTCCTGGAGATAAACTCATGCTCGCGGAGATCGCCTCAATTATCGCAGGAATGTCAAAGATAAGATCGCCCGTATTGGCATCCTGTCGCAACTCATCGTTTACCCAGCATTTAAGATCCAGATTGTCAGGATCAAGCTCATCGGCGCTAACAATCCATGGGCCGATCGGACAAAAGGTATCGATCGATTTCCCCAACAACCACTGCTTGTGTACAGACTGCAGATCACGCGCGGTCACATCGTTAATTACTGTGTAACCCCACACATGGTCGTAAGCACGCTCGCGTGAAATTGACCGCCCGCCGCTCCCAATCACTACGCCTAACTCACCCTCATAATCGACCTTGCTCGTAATATCCCATGGTGGTCGAATGTCCTCATGCGCACCAATCATGCTACAAGGAGCTTTCGAAAAAATAATCGGAGCCTCTGGGATATCTTTCTCTTCACTTTTACCCGATCTATCAAAACCACTCCGCGCAAATTCTTTGGCGTGCTCCACGTAATTTTTACCAATGCAAAGAATATTCTTACTCGGTTTTGCTATCGGAGGCAGAAACTTCACGTCGACTAGGTCAAAATGTGGTCCGCAAGGATCCAGGCCAGGACCATCTATCTGTACCTGCATGAGATCAATCATTTGGTCACGATTAGTCGATCTGGGGGCAACTCCCGTCAGGGTCCCTGCGTTCGGATCAGCTAGTCCCAAATAAATCACAGAGTTATATTCGAAGCGGGCGAGTTTCATAGGATAGAAACTATCTCGCCAAGGTTAACCGACACGTCCGCTGGGTTATTAGATGCCATTTGATGATTAGATCATCGCGGTGCCATCCGGATCGCACCGTCTAGCCTTACACTTTCACCATTAAGGTAACCGTTCTCAATCATCGTTATCGCGAGGTGCGCATATTCAATGGGCACACCAAGTCGCTTTGGAAACGGCACCGAAGCGGCTAACGCGGCTCTCACATTATCTGGTAGCGTATCAAGTAACGGTGTACCAAATATGCCTGGGAGAATCGTATTCACGCGAATGCCTTCGCTCATAAGATCACGGGCGATGGGTAAAGTCATGCCAACAACCCCAGCTTTCGAAGCCGAATAAGCGGCCTGGCCGATCTGGCCATCTTGAGCTGCAACGCTTGCGGTATTAACTATCGCACCACGCTCTCCATACTCATCAACTGATTCTAGGGTCATCATTCCTGCGGCCGACATGGCGATACAACGGAACGTACCAAGTAGATTGATCTGGATAATGCGTTCATATTTATCGAGTGGGTAATGCTTGATCTCGCCCGTCTTCTTATCTCTCCCCGCAGTCTTGAAGGCGTCACCGGTACCTGCACAATTGATTAACACCCTTTCTTGACCGAAGGCAGCGCGCGATTTTTCGAAACCAGCCTTTACGGTAACTTCGGAGGTGACATCAACCTTACAAAAAATACCGCCAACATCAGTTGCTACGGCTTCACCCTTTTCTTCATTAAAATCAAATATTGAGACTTTAACGCCTTTCTCCGCTAATGCGCGGGTCGTAGCCTCCCCGAGACCGGATGCGCCGCCGGTTACAACGGCGATTACAGACGAATCGAGCTTCATATATTCCCCCTGCGTTTCTGTTCTATAGAAAAATCTACAAATAGACTAGCACGACCTGATGAGCGAAAGGCCATGGTTCGCTCATGGATAGTGAGATCACGACTGAACGACATCATCCTTGTGCCGTAGCGCCGTCCTAGCTGCTCGGGCAGTTCGACTGCGCTATCTTAATGCCGGACGCAATCACACTGACACCGAACATTGAAGCAACTTGCTGCTCATGCGCGATGAATAAATACGATTCAAACGTGCTATCAGATAGATAGTAGCCAATAGCCGCACGAGCGACAACAATATCAGTATCCCAGTATGATCACTGCCAGAGTCGGGCCGGGACACAACATGCAGCCAATCCAATCAGGCATAATTAATCATTACGCAACACTTTCTAAGTGTAGGCATAACCCTGGAGAGCATTCGAAATGAATATCGCACTTATCACTGGCGCGAACCGAGGATTAGGTTTTGAAATTGCAAAAACACTTGGTCAACATGGGATGTATATCATCTTAGGCGTACGCGACGCTGACAAAGGGCGTGACGCACTCAACGCGCTGAACGAGCAGAATATCAAAGGCGAGTGCGTCAATATCGACGTTAGCAACGGAGTTAGTATTCATGCCGCCGCGGACGAAGTTACAACGCGACACCCACACCTGGATGTCTTGGTCAACAACGCCGGCCTGTTAAATGATTACGGCGTTACCGCTAGCGTACTACCGATCGAAGATCTTCGCGCTAGCTTCGAGACCAATTTTTTTGGTGCGTTCGAAACTACGCAAGCCTTTTTACCACTCATTAGGAAATCTCAAGCCGGCCGCATAGTCAATATGACTAGCGACCTTGGATCGCTCACAGCTATGGGGGACCCTGAACATCCCCAGTACGGCGCCTTCGCTGCCGGGTATCAAGCATCGAAGTGCGCATTAAACGCTCTGACCCGACAATTCGCCAAGGAGTTGGGAGACACCACCATTAAAGTGAATTCGGCATCCCCAGGACTATGTCGCACCGAGATGGGTGGAGAAAATGCGCCATTGAGCGTCAAGCAGGGAGCTGCTACGGCGATCTGGCTAGCAACCTTAGATGAGAGTGGTCCTAGTGGGCAATTTTTTTCTTCCACCTTAGACCGCGGTGAGCACCCGTGGTAGAGCACTGTGAGGATCAAAGCGAAGACGTGAGGATAACTACTAATACTGCACGCCGCATGTGAAAATTAGCCTAACATCAGGCATTGCGTGCCCATGATGAATCATCGGACTTAAAACGTTACGGTACGAAGATGACGGAACAGATAGCGTTACTTCACCCCGGAGAAATGGGTGTCACAGTCGGCACGTGCTTGTTAACTTCAGGAACGAACGTTGCTTGGGTGCCCCATGACCGAAGCGAAGCGACCCGACGTCGCGCAAACCATGCTGGGTTCACGGCCTACGACTCACTTGAGAAATTACTCAAGGAGTGCACCGTGGTAATCTCGGTTTGTCCTCCCGCGGCGGCAGTAAGTACCGCAGTTAAAGTCGCCGCAACCGATTTTAATGGTGTGTATGTCGATGCTAATGCGGTCTCGCCAAATACGGCCACACGGATCTCCGCTATCGTAGAAGCAACCGGTGCAAGTTATGTTGATGGCAGCCTTATAGGTCCGCCAGCGTATCGTCATGGTACGACGCGTCTATATTTGTCAGGCGTCAAGGTTCGCGAGATCCTCGAATTGTTTCTAGGCAGCGCGATCGAAGCCATCGATATCGGAGAATCGCTTACCGCCGCATCTGCGTTGAAGATGTGTTATGCCGCCTGGACGAAAGGTTCTTCCGCCTTGCTAATCTCCATCGGTGCGCTGGCCAAGGCTGCTAATGTAGATAAAGCCCTACACACCGAATGGAATCGATCAATACCAGATCTTAATTCACGGCTTGAAAACGCCTCGAATCGCAACTCCGTAAAGGCGTGGCGGTTCGAGGGCGAAATGCGTGAAATTGCAGATACCTTTAAGGCTCATGGTCTGACTGACGGTTTCTTTCATGCCGCGGCCCAAACCTATGGCCTGCTATCGAAATACAAAGACACCAATCAGACTCCGGAGTTAGACGACGTGCTGCACGCGCTGCTTAGTTTCGAAGATAATTAGAATAAGCGGAATGGGGGATAACTCGAACGATCGCTTAGGTATCGTTTTGTCGACGGCTACCGACGGGTCACCACAAGACTTCGTGGAGATAGCTCAATTGGCAGAAACAAACGGCTATGATTCGGTCTTTGTTAATGAAGGTCGTGGCGATGCGCTCGCCTGCGCGGAAGCTATCGCCCTTGGCACCAAAAAGCTCAATATCGGTACTAACATCGCAAACATCTATTTCCGCCATCCATTCTCAACAGCCTCGACCGCCCGAACGATTGGTGAATTAAGCTCTGGTCGCTTCATTCTAGGACTCGGTATAAGTCATCGGAGCATGCTGGCCTCACTCGGTATCGACATGGGTAATGCCAGAGAAGTGCTGCAAAACTACGTCGAGTCAACCATTGACAGCCTACAAGGTAGGGCAAGATTGGGGTTCTTTAGGGCACCGGCAGCAAAATATCCCGTGCCACTCTACGTTGCTGGAAATACTGTTGAGACCGCAATTATTGCTGGGACTTACGCAAATGGCTTGATGCCCTTTCTAACACCGGTATCACACCTACCGGTCCTATTGGATGCGGCTAAGAACGCTCGATCAGCAGCGCAACGTAATAATGCTAGCTTCGGTTGCATATTGAGTGTCCCAACATTCGTGAGTGAAGACGAAATAGCCGCCCGCTCGGCAGCTCGGTACAACCTCGCTTTCTTCGCTCAGCTTCCGAAC
>CAYFFH010000110.1:0-8862 GCA_964342175.1 uncultured Enterobacteriaceae bacterium
TGCCGTGTGGGCCGCGTTCTATTCGGCACGGCGTCTTGTACAACCAATAAGAGACCTCGCTGCTGGCACCGCGGCGGTGGCCGCCGGTGACTATGAAACAAGTCTTCCCGTACAGACTAAAGATGATATCGGTTTTCTCGTCCGTTCCTTCAACGACATGACAAAACGGGTCGCGATCGCACGCAGGGAAGTTCAAGCGCAACACCAGTATTTAGACACGGTATTAGGACAATTATCTTCCGGCGTGATTGCACTAAATGAGAAAACCGTGATTACGACAATTAACGACAGTGCGCGAGAGATATTAGGACTTGGGAACCACGCTGTCGACGGAAAGCAACTTACGGATCTCGATATCGAAAAAGAGCATCTACGTCCATTCGTCGATGGCATTATACCCTTACTAAATGCAGAAGATGATCGTTGGCAGCAACAAATCGTTATATTTCGACCTACTGGCCGACGGGTGTTGATGTGTCGTGGAACTAGAATGGCATCAAACTCAGGCAGGTCGACCGGTAGTGTGGTCGTATTCGATAACATTACGCCGATAATCCAGGGACAAAGAGACGCCGCCTGGTCAGAAGTTGCCCGTCGCCTCGCCCACGAAATAAAAAACCCCCTTACCCCGATTCAATTATCGGCGGAACGTTTACGCCAGAAATATCTCAGTAAAATGACAAATGCTGATGCCGAAACATTGGATCGCTTAACCTCGACCATCATCCAGCAAGTCGACACAATGAAATCGATGGTCAATACGTTTTCAGATTACGCGCGCTCACCTAAAATAAACCCCGAAACAACGGATTTGAACGAGTTAGTGAGTGGCGTTGTCGATTTGTTTAAAAGCAGCTCCAACGCTATCGAATTCGAGCTCAAACTTGATGATGATCTGCCTAGGGTACCGGCTGACGCCGGACGCCTGCGACAGGTAATCAATAACCTCGTAAAAAATGCAATTGAGGCGTCGACCAAAACAACAGAAGCACGAGTTAGGGTATGCACACATCTTTTTGCGGTAGACGCAGGCACCTACGTTGAAATACGCGTCGAAGACCGCGGAGAGGGAATCAATGAAGAACTCTCAGAAAATATTTTTGAACCGTACGTTACCAATAAAACTCGAGGAACCGGGCTCGGATTGGCTATTGTTAAGAAAATTATCGAAGAGCACGGAGGAATCGTCTCACTTGAGAACAATCCAGACATAGGTGCAGCAGCAATAATCAGACTGCCAATCGAGGGAGTTGGCGATACACTAGCCACTCCGTTAACGAGGAACGTGACATGAGCTCTCCACATATCCTGGTCGTCGATGACGAGCCAGACATTCGGAACCTACTGAAAGAGATCCTAGAAGACGAAGGGTTCGAACTAAGCGTAGCCGAAAACGCCAGCGAAGCGCGCGACGCACGACGCCACCGCCGCCCCGATCTCATATTATTAGATATATGGATGCCCGATACCGATGGTATTAGCTTACTGAAAGAATGGTCTGATGAGGGGCAAATGGACATTCCAGTAATAATGATGTCGGGTCATGGTACGGTTGAAACAGCTGTCGAAGCAACACGCCTCGGAGCCTACGATTTCATCGAAAAACCACTTTCGATAGCAAAGCTAATATTAACCGTCCAACGCGCGCTTGAGACTGCGGGTCTACAACGTGAAAATATCGGTTTACGCAAAGGAATTTCGCCGCTTGACGAGCCAATTGGGAATAGTGTGCCAATTCGAAGGTTACGCGAGAATGCAGCACGTATCGCGCAACACAAGACCGCAATTTTTATTACAGGCGAGTCCGGAAGTGGCAAAGAAGTTATTGCCCGCTACGTACACAAACAAAGTCCTCGTGCCGCTGGACCTTTCATCACTGTAGGCGTCGCGGGACTAGCCCGTGAAAACCCAGATGCCGAACTTTTCGGTACCGAACATGACGGGCACGTTACGTTCGGATCCTTGGAACAGGCCAACGGCGGCTCACTATTCCTAAAAGATATTGCGGATATGGATCTCAATACACAAGCGAGATTACTTAGCGCACTAGAAAACGAAGCACTTTTACGTGTGGGTGGACGGGAACCAGTTCAGATCGACGTGCGGGTTATTGCTGCGACACGCCGGGATTTGAGCGAAAAGGTAGCCGCCGGGACGTTCCGTGATGATTTATTTTATCACCTAAATGTAGTGCCCCTGCAGGTGCCCTCTTTGCGTGAACGAACAGAAGATGTCGATATACTTACAGCACATTATTTAGGCTATTTTGAAGGTAACGAAGGACTCCGGCGTAGAGAGTTTTCTAGTAGCGCTAAAAATCGTCTACGCGATTACGGCTGGCCTGGAAACGTACGAGAATTGAAAAATCTTATCCAGCGATTGATGATCCTCGGCAGTGATGAGCAGGTTTCCGCTCGAGAAATTAATACCTCGTTAGGGATTCGGCCTCAAGTCGATGGCGATACACCCTACCCTGGTTTCGATTTACCCTTACGGGAAGCGCGAGAAAAGTTTGAGAAAGCCTACCTCGAATACCAACTCCATGCGTTGCACGGTAGCGTCAGCAAGGTGTCAGAACGAGTTGGAATCGAACGCACGCATCTATACCGAAAACTGCGTAGCCTCGGCATCGACCCCAAACAGATTAAAGATTCATAGGAAATGAAAATAATTATTTTGGGTGCTGGTCAAGTGGGCTCTTCAGTCGCTGCAAATTTATGCGGCGAGGCCAATGACATCACGGTCGTAGATGTTGATTCGACGCGCCTACAATTACTGCAAGATCGCCTAGATCTGCGTGGTGTTGTCGGTCACGGTTCACACCCCGACGTACTGGCTCGAGCCGGCGGACAAGACGCGGATATGATAATCGCCGTAACCAACAGCGACGAAACCAATATGATCGCTTGCCAAGTCGCGTACACGATCTTTAGAACACCCACAAAAATTGCCCGAATTCGGGAAACACAGTATCAAAAAGCTACAGAACTTTTCGCACAAGAAGCACTTCCAATAGACGTACTAATTAGTCCCGAACAAGAAGTAACCGACTATATCCGGCGATTAATTGAATTCCCTGGAGCTTTGCAGGTTCTAGATTTCGCTGACGGAAGAGTGCAGTTAGTTGCCGCACGCGCCGTGTACGGCGGTCCGCTAGTAGGTCATCAACTTCGAGATTTACCAAACCAATTACCGGGTGTCGAAACGCGCGTTGTAGCAATTTATCGTAGGTTTGAGCCAATCATCCCGAATGGAGATACCGTCATTGAAACCGGTGACGATGTATTTTTTGTCGCAGCCCCAAAGCACATCCGCGCAGTAATAAGCGAGTTTCAACGGCTGGATGCACCAAACAAGCGAGTCATAGTTGCAGGTGGTGGAAATATCGGGAAACGTCTAGCACTAGCGCTTGAAAATCAGTGCAATATTAAACTTATTGAAAGCAACCCGGAACGAGCACTAAACATCTCCGAAGAGCTTAAACATGCTTATGTGTTACTTGGCGATGCGGCTGATGAAGATCTATTAGTTGAAGAAAATATTGAGCAAACCGACGTCTTCTGTGCGCTTACGAATGCAGACGAAGCTAACATCATTTCATCAATGCTGGCTAGGCGACTAGGTGCGAAAACGGTAATGGCGTTAATAAACAGGGCTGCTTATGTTGATCTTGTACAACGTGACATAATTGACATTGCGATTTCACCGCAACAGGCCACCATTGGGAGTTTACTTGCTCACGTACGACGTGGAGACGTCGTTAAAGTGCATGCGCTGCGGCGCGGTACAGCGGAAGCCATCGAGGCAATCGCACACGGAGATGAGAGTTCTAGCCAAGTTGTCGGTCGCACACTCGATGACATTAATCTCCCCCCGGGAACTACTATTGGCGCGCTCGTGCGCGGCGATAAAGTAATAATGGGGCATCACGACACGGTGATTGCGGCCGAAGATCATGTAATCATGATCGTCACGAACAAACACCACGTACAGGATGTCGAACGTTTGTTTCAAGTCGGCGTCACCTTCCTTTGACCCGGGTTGCGTGTTTTAAGATAAGGGTATTTGAGCCGCACTAATAAGGTTGCGAAAACTTGACGATTATACGGAACACCGATTTGCGACCTACTCCGTGTCGATACTAGCTATGAGACGATGCTCTCGAAGTACACCAGCGCGTAGGTTAGCCATCAGACAATGATCGAGAATGCTCTATGCGATTAAAAGTGATCCAAAAAATCCTGGGTCTATTGCTGGCTACATTCAGTTTAGCTTTGGTACCACCATTTCTATTGGCCCATTGGTTTGACGATGGCGCTACCCAGGCCTTTGTTATAGCAATAGCAGTAATTTTTTCTGCCGGTTTAATCCTATGGTGGCCAGTACGAAAGGTAGAAAAAGAGATGAAACTCCGCGATGGTTTCATCATAGTAGTGATGTTCTGGGTCGTGCTAGGTACAACCGGCTCGATACCGTTCATGCTTGTCGATGAGCTGAATATGTCGTTGCCAGACGCGATATTCGAATCGTTGTCGGGTTTAACGACTACTGGAGCAACAGTAATCGTCGGTATCGATCATCTACCGCCGTCGATTCTCTTCTATCGTCAGCTGCTCCAATGGCTGGGCGGTATGGGTATTATCGTTTTAGCGGTCGCGATACTGCCGATCCTCGGAGTAGGTGGCATGCAACTTTATCGAGCAGAAACTCCTGGCCCAATGAAAGACGCGAAGTTGACGCCGCGCATTACCGAAACTGCCAAGGCATTGTGGTACATCTACCTCGGATTAACCCTGGCTTGTGCTCTCGCGTATTTTTTTTCTGGCATGGGCCCTTTCGATGCGATCACTCACAGTTTCAGCACAGTCGCGATTGGCGGCTTTTCGACCCACGACTCATCCTTGGGGTATTTCGACAACCCATTGATCGAGGCTGTCGCTGTATTTTTCATGTTTTTAGCTGGAATTAATTTTTCTCTTCATTTCCTAGCATGGCGTCATCGTAACGCTAAGTCCTACATCTTTGATTCCGAATTTAAATTGTACGCGACAGTAACTGCTATTGTCTGCCTGTTGTGTGGGCTTGGCTTAAGTCTAACGCTTTACCAAGACGATTGGGTCCAAGCGTTTCGATTGGGTATTTTCCAGGCGGTATCTATCGGGACGACAACCGGCTTCACGACAACGAGTTTCCAAAGCTGGCCGGGGTTCCTGCCGGTGCTGCTGATATTTTCTAGTTTTGTCGGCGCCTGTGCGGGATCTACTGGCGGTGGGATAAAAGTGATCCGTGTCCTTTTGCTCTACAAGCAGGGGAGACGAGAGATCCAACGACTCGTGCATCCGAGCGCAATTATCACGATCAAAATGGGAGGAAGACCAGTAAGCGGTCGCATCGTAGATGCGGTCTGGGGGTTTTTTGTCACTTACATAGCCGTCTTTGCGCTACTGCTGTTATCCGTGATGGCGACCGGCCTCGATCAAATTACTGCATTTTCTGCTGTGGCCGCCTGCTTCAATAATCTTGGCCCAGGGCTCGGCGAAGTTAGCTCTCATTACGGCGCACTTCCAAGCAGTGCTAAAATGATACTTGGATTCGCTATGGTACTTGGGCGACTAGAAATATTTACGTTATTAGTATTATTAACACCCGCATTTTGGCGCGCATGAGGAATCAACTTGTCGATAAGCTCGAAGATTTGCTCGTTGCCGGTCCGGACACGGCATTACTAAGATTCAGTCTTGGTAATGCGTATCTCAAGAATAATCCCAAGGCTGCGGTGACCCACTTATCAAGGGCGGTTGCTCTCGATCCGCGATATACGGCTGCATGGAAGGTTCTTGGTAAAGCACTAAGCCTAGAGGGTGACACCATCTCCGCGATAGCCGCCTATCAACAAGGCATCGAAATAGCCCAGGAAAATGGAGATAAACAAGCGGCTAAAGAAATGAGCGTATTTTTAAAGCGCCTTCGAAAATCATCAGTTTAACGCAAGCGACCCCACAATCTCGTCCACCCTAGCGTTACCACGAAGCGTCAAGTAGTCAACGATCCCCTGGTTGATGACCGGGCAGATTAACGGATCGTAAAACAATGCTGTACCGATGCCAACGGCGGATGCACCGACGAGCATAAACTCTATAGCGTCGTTAGCGGTCATTATCCCACCCTGCCCAATGATCGGAACGCTATGTTTCTGGGCCACCTTGTAGACTTGCTGAACCTTCAATAATGCAATTGGTTTTATTGCTGGTCCGGAAAGGCCACCTTGATTGTTCCCAATCACAGGTTTCTGCGCGTCTATATCAACAGCCATTCCCGTTAACGTGTTGATGACTGCGAATGCATCTGTCCCGGCTTCTATGCACTGCCGTGCATTTTGTGCGATATCAGTTTGATTTGGCGACAACTTTGTAATCAACGGTTTACTTGTCGCTCGCCTACATGCGGCTACAACTTGTGCTGACATATCTGGATCATTTCCGAACTGCACACCGCCTTCTTCAACATTAGGACATGAAATATTTATTTCGATCGCGTCGATTGGCGAGTCGTCAAAAATTCGCGTCACCTCCTCATATTCCTCAATAGTCGACCCAGAGACATTTGCAATATATCGAGTTTCACCAAAATCAAGTTGCGCGAGATATTTATCCACTACGACCCTAGCCCCAGGGTTTTGGAGACCAATGGCGTTCAACATTCCAGCAGGGGTTTCCGCTATTCGGTGCGCAGGGTTCCCGAGCCGCGGTTCAAGAGTCGTCCCCTTAAGACAAACGGCGCCAACGTCGGTATTGGAAAAACCCTCGACCCGCGTGTATTCTTCGCCAAACCCAACACACCCCGACAACAATACCAAGGGCGAATTAAGTTCCAACCCGCAAAAGTCAGTGGCAATCTCGGCACCTCGCTGCGATTCGGATTTCACCACGCTCTAAACGGAAACCAGTTGTCTATATGTTCCAAATCGCACTATTCGAACCCGAAATTCCACCGAACACGGGAAACATTATACGCCTTTGCGCGAACACCGGATCAGCGCTGCACCTAATTGAGCCACTCGGTTTCTCACTCGATGACCGTGGATTGAAACGAGCTGGGCTCGACTACCATCAGTATGCTTTTATAAATACTTATTCGAGCTACGACAAATTCTCGGAAGCGACAGTCAAAAAACGCGTATTTGCTCTGTCAACACACGCCACGTCCGACTTTTTCGAGGCACGTTTTGAACCGGGAGATGTGTTCTTATTTGGACCAGAAACGCGCGGACTACCAACCGATATACGTGATTCTTATTTGCCAGAGCGTCTACTTCGAGTGCCAATGACCCGAACAAGCCGCAGTTTGAATTTATCTAATGTCGTTGCAGTCGTAGTTTATGAGGCTTGGCGACAATGCAGGTTCAGCAGCCTCTAGGTGTCAGGGTTTCAGGTGGATTTCGACTGAGCCACCATGACTGACAATCTGCAGAAACAGCTTCAGTCTTTCGGCAAATTTTTATTACCCTTGAAATACGAAAACGCGGATCTATTAAAGCGCAGATTTATTGCCGATTTAAATCTGATCACCAGAATTGTCTCCACCCCCCCCCTGCATAATCTGTGGTACACGTATAAAACTTTTCCAAGATGGAAGGCTAGTCCCCACTGTTACTGATTCTGGCAAACAAAATCATAGGTCACACCATATCGCAAATTTCATGGTAGTTAGAACTTGGCTGTGCGGCTAGTCTTGCTCGGGAATTTTCCTAGAACCTGAGAAGCTCGACTGTAAAGATTTGCTCTGAAGTGCCGTCGTTTTTATGAGAACGGTAACAATAATAGCGGAGAGTAAGCTTCAACTTTCTATTCGGAAGTCGTAAGCTCCGACGTTTCCGCCACCGGTTCTCGGTCTAGTAAATTTTTCACTGCCTGCTCAGGAGTCACAGTTCCGGCAATAGTGGCGGCTACTTCTTCGGAAATTGGCATATCTATCTGCAGCCGCCGGGCGAGTGCTATAAGTGCCGTAGCTGTTGTCGCACCCTCGACCAGCCCGATTTTTGCGACCGCATCTTCAACGGTTAGGCCTGCCGCCAATAGGAGTCCAAAGTGTCTATTACGGGATTGATTATCCGTACAGGTCAATACGAGATCACCAACTCCGGAAAGGCCCATAAAGGTTTCCATCTTTCCACCCTGCGCAATTCCAAAGCGGCTGATTTCAGCCAATCCGCGTGTAATAAGCGCCGCGCGACCGTTAACACCTAAATTCAAACCGTCGCAAATCCCCGCAGCAATCGCCATTACGTTTTTTATTGCACCACTAACTTCGACGCCGATGATGTCACTACTCAAATACGGCCGAAACGATTTGGAATGGAAACGGCGGACTAACTCACTTCCTCTAGCAGCATCCTGGGATGCGATAGTGATAGCCGCAGGCTTCTCACGTGCCACTTCCGACGCAAAGTTCGGGCCAGATAACACGGCAAAAGTTGTGCGATCAGGGCACAGAGCTCCAACGATTTGGTCCGCGCGAAGAAAACTACCTATTTCAATCCCCTTACTAGCGCAAGCGACCACCTGAGGTGCCCCCATTTTCAGGATGAAATTCCCTAGTACCTCGCGCAACGCCTGAAACGGGACCGCGGCTACAATAATTTCAGTATCAACGGGAAAATCGTCCTCGCTGATTAAATGTATTTGTTTCGGGATAGAGACGCCTGGTAAGTACCGCTCATTCAGGCCCGAATGTCGCATACGGGCCATCGCCGGTGTATCCCGGCCCCACAAAAACACCTCATTCGTGACATTGCGCGACAGCGCGAGTGAGAGCGCGGTTCCCCAGGCTCCGGCCCCGAGCACCAATATCCGCGAGCTACTA
>CAYFFH010000111.1:0-8862 GCA_964342175.1 uncultured Enterobacteriaceae bacterium
CATGAAATCGTCAAATGGTTGCTCACTGACGGGGGTCCGCTGCTTGACTTGCGGACAGTAGTCAAGGATGCGTACGTTTTGCCGCTGTTGAGTTATGGCCTAAAAATGATCTGTCGCGATCCGAGATTAGTTAATTTTCAGTGGAGGTTGGATGAGTCTGGATCACAATGGTCGGTAGTGCGCTACTACGACTATCTAGACGCCGGTACTGATGCCGCGGCTGCAGAAATCAAGGCGGAAATATTAACCTACAATGAAGATGATGTGCGTGCGACTCAGGCACTGACGAGATGGCTAGAGCGTATGGAGACCGAGGCGTGGTCATAAATTGATTGGCAAGTGTTCCCGTTGTCCAAAGATCCAGCATAAGGCCTGATATAATGAGTAAGTGTCTTCGCTACCGGCTAGTTCCCGGATCGAATGCATTGCAAATGTTGCCACTCCAACATCGACTGTCTTTACCCCTAAGGCGGTCGCGGTTAATGGGCCGATAGTGCTACCGCACGCCATGTCCGACCGCGATACAAAGCTTTGTATCGGGATCCCAACAGCGCTGCATGCTTGTTGGAAAATCGCTGCTGTTTCACTAGTTGAAGCGTAAGCTTGATTGCTATTGAATTTAATGACGGGGCCGCTATTAAGGGACGGGCTGTGCTGTTTGTCGTGGCTGTCAGGGAAGTTTGGATGCACGCCATGGGCATTATCTGTGGAGATAAATATTGACCGCATAATGGTACGCGAGAACGTCTCATTATTTTCTGTGAGCCGTTCAAGGATGCTGCGTAAGAATGTCCCACGTGCACCGACCGCGGATCCACTGCCGACTTCTTCATGGTCGTTGCACACGATCAAGCAGTTGTCGGTATCAGGCGCTTCTAACAGAGCGCATAGTCCAACATAACAGCTCAGCAAATTATCTAGTCGGGCGCTAGCGATAAATTCGCGGCGCAACCCGATCATCGCTGCGGGTTCGGTGGGGTAAAGTGATAGATCGGAGGACATTATCTCTATCCCGCCAAGTTCGGGCTCCGAGGCGTATATACGGTTTTTGATCTCTTTCGCGAGATCAAGCTCTCTACCATCAAGGCAAACGATAGGCGGTAGGTAGGTTTGGCTATTTATTTCCCGTTTATGGTTTGCGTCCCTATCGAGGTGGATCGCTAAGCTTGGAATCGTTGCAATGCTTTGTTCGAAATCGACTAGACGATTCTCCAATTTCCCAGATGCTGTTTGCAGCGTAACCCGTCCAGCGACGGATAAGTCGCGATCGAACCATGGATTGAGTAGTGCACTGCCATATACTTCGACTCCGAGTTGCCAATAGCCGCTAGACGCGAATGCCACATTAGGTTTTAGCTTAAGACATGGACTATCGGTGTGACTGCCGACCATTCGTACTCCGGTTTCGCTCAGAGGTGTAGAACTCAGCGAGAATGCGATGAGTGAGGAGTCTCCTCTGGTCACAAAATATTTCCCGGGCGTTTCGATCGACCACACGGATCCTTCATTGAGTTCAACAAAGTTCGCACGGTTTAACGCGGCGGTCAGATTGGCCACACAGTGAAATGGCGTTGGAGAGGCATCTAAAAATTTCAGCAGACCTCGGTTGAAGTTGTCAATTTTCATAGGTCAATAGTTGCGATGTTTGCGTTCGTGTAAGTTACCACTTATAGCTTTCGATTTGGTGTGATCTCGATCCTTGTTTTATAAAATAACCCGATTAAGCTTTTAGAGCACGGGTGATATAGTGATAGATAGGCATTGCTGATGCACTCGTTCGTAGAAGGATCGATATGTCTCATATCTCGATGATAAGGAGGTGTAACGTGACTGACATGAATATCTCAACCGATGATTTTTCTGGGGAGCTTGACGAGGCCGAGATCTATAAAGATCGCTTACCGCTTATCGGTTCCAGTATTTTGGATCTCGGTTGCGGCAGCGCCCAACACTCGGCCGCGATTGCTGACCTAGATAGCACGATTCGACTGACGGCGCTTGAGGTCGACAAGGTTCAGCACGCTAAGAATCTGAGATCTATCAAAAAACCAAATATCATTTTTAAACTTGCCGGAGCCGAACAAATCCCAGAACCCGACGCTAGCTTCGATATTGTCATGCTATTCAAATCTTTGCATCACGTACCGTTGGATTTTCTCGGACAGGCGCTAACCGAGATCCACCGGGTACTGAAACCTAATGGCTTAGTCTATATTTCGGAGCCGATTTTCGCTGGTGCTTTTAATGAAATCCTGCGCCTTTTCCATGATGAACAAGGGGTGCGTCGTGCGGCGTTCGAGGCTGTGCGTGAAGCAGTTGCGGATGGGTATTTCGCGCTTGTCGAGCAGATATTTTTTCATGCGGCAACGCACTTCACAGACTTTGCAGATTTCGAGTCAAAAATCATAGAGGCGACTCACAGCGAACATTGTCTGTCATCTGCGGTGTTGGCCGAGGTTAAGGTTCGTATGGAGTCGCATAAGGGTGCTGACGGGATCCGCTTCAGTTCGCCGATGCGCGTCGATCTGTTGCGCAAGGTTTAGCAAAGATCGGACACGAATCGTTCGCAAGCCGCGCCACCAGAAGTCGTAATCATTTGGTACCATAGATGCGGTCGCCAGCGTCCCCCAGTCCTGGCACGATATAGCCGTGATCATTGAGTTTTTCATCGATTGATGCGGTAGTTATCGGTACATCTGGGTGAGTCTCTTGAAACGCCTCGATACCCTCAGGCGCGGCCAATAAACATACAAACTTAATGTCTTTTGCGCCAAATTCCTTAATTCGTTGAACGGCCGCGATCGATGAATTAGCGGTCGCGAGCATAGGATCCACTACGATGACCTTCCGTTCGTCGAGATCTTGAGGAACCTTGCAGTAGTACTCTATTGCTACAAGGGTATCTGGATCACGATAAATCCCGACATGACCCACCCGAGCTGACGGGACTAGATCTAGCATACCCTCGAGCAACCCGTTGCCAGCTCGTAAAATAGAAATAAGTACTAACTTTTTGCCAGTCAGCATCGGCGCATTCATCTCGATGATTGGTGTTTCGATTCGCGATGTGGACATCGGGAGATCACGAGTAATTTCGTAACCTAATAACATACTGATCTCTCGGATCAGTTGGCGGAACGTCGCGGTTGGTGTTTCTTTGCGGCGCATCAGCGATAACTTATGCTGTACTAAGGGGTGATCGACGACCGTAACGTTTTTCATAGCACTTCTCACGTATTTGGATGAAGGTTGTATTTAGCTCGCACCGGTTCAGAATACCGTGCCGTCACTGCGCACCACAATTGGTGGTCCACCGCCGGCACGATGCTCGGCTGCTGTTTTTCTGCCAGAGATCCAGGTGCCGCCTTCCAAGATCTGAACAAGAGGTAGATCTTCTATTCCTAATTTAAGGCGGGTTCGCATCAGCTTTGCAAGTTCATCGAGAAGGGCGACGGTTAGTGCACGCCATTCCGTGACAAGTTCTGATCCTGGCTCGTGGATTTGCAGTGCAAGTCGCGGCTGCCGTAACGTAAGCACCCCTAGATCTACGAACAAGCCACCGTTGCGATATTCGGGTAGGCCAGTGAGCACCTCAAGCCCGGTAACACGGATCCCAGCGTCTTCCATCGGTTCTATTAGGGAATAGCTTAGCCACTGTGATAGTTTGTGAAAGGGAACCAACCCATCACTCCTGTCATCGCGTCTAATTGCGCGATGTCGCCAAACATCACCCAGGTTTTCGCCTCCGAGCAACAGTCGGCGAGGCCAAATGGTTGCCAATCCTCGCAAAATAGCGGCGAAGATTTCGGCCGCGGGTAGTTGTCTGTCGATAGCGCGTGAGGCGAGGTAGTCAAATAGGTTGCCTACTCTTGGACATTGTTCTCCAAATAAATCGGGGTGCATTGGCAATGCTTGGCCGAGGGAACGCAGTAATGCAACGCGCCCAGGAACTCCGATTAGGGGATTAGAAGTGCGGATTTGAAATGCACGATCTAGATCTGCCGTTTGCACTGAGGTTAGGCCCGTTGCATCGGCTTGCATCGGATTAGCGGGGTCCGATGAAAAGGTACCCGTGGCGAACATTTGAAGGCTAGCCAAGGCCAGCCCTTCGGATCGCGTATAGCTAATACCCGATTCAGCTTCAACGTAGCGCCACTTATCTCCCGCACCCGCATCAAGCAATACGCTGGTAACAGCTAGATCTATTCGCATCCGCGCAATATCCTCAGGACTGTTGCCCTGATACTTGTCCGATAATAAGTTCCAACGATCGATGCCGCCAACCTGAAAATGGCGCCAGCGGCTATGAGGAGGAATGTCTAAATTAGGATAGTGATCCTCAATAGTTGCTAGAACATAATCAACAGTCTCATCCAGGCATTCTCGATGCAGCCGGAAATGCAGTAACCTATCAGCTTCCGCCAACATGAGTAATTCTTGACACCGCTCTCGGATGGTTTTGGGGTTCCGCAGTAGCCTGACGGCAGCGGTCTCGTCGGCGAACGACATCGGATCAGTCGTGTAAGTCTCGACCTTTCGCGATTTTCAACTGCTCGGCGTTGGGCGTAGGCTTGTCAGTGAAATAGCCGGCCGCCTTTTTTGCGTCCATTTCGACGTTCGCATCTTCGGGGATTAACCCATCTGGGATAGATATGCGCTCACCGATCTCGATTCCTTGCCCTGTAACGGCGTCATATTTCATATCGCTCATTGAGACGAAACGATCGATGCGCTCAACGCCCAACCATGTCAATACGTCCGGCATCAACTCTTGAAAGCGCATGTCTTGCACGCCGGCAACACATTCGGTACGTTCGAAATAGGTCTCGGCTCTATCGCCGCCATGTTGTCGTTTCCGCGCGTTGTATACTAAGAACTTCGTTACTTCGCCTAATGCCCGACCTTCTTTCCGATTGTATATTATCAGGCCAACGCCGCCGCATTGAGCTGTTTGAATACAGACTTCGATTCCGTGCGCAAGGTAGGGGCGGCACGTGCAGATGTCGGACCCAAATACGTCGGAACCGTTGCATTCATCGTGAACCCGGCAAGCAATCTCCTTGTCTGGATCTTGCACAGCTGACACATCGCCAAAACAATATACGGTGAGACCCCCAATCGGCGGTAGAAAAACCTTGAGATCATTGCGTGTGACAAGCTCGGTATACATCCCGCCAGAATGCTCGAAAAGCGTGCGGCGCAAATCGGTTTCAGATATCGCAAATCTGTCAGCGATCCCTGGCAAATACCAAACGGGTTCGATAGCAGCTTTAGTTACGCGAACATCGCCGTTTACAGTGAGTATGTTGCCGTCAGGTTTAAGTCGACCAGCACGCATAGCGTCTTTAATTTCTGGTAGGTTTATTCGTGCTTTAGTCACTGCAATGGTTGGTCGAATATTAAACCCGGCGGCAAGCTGCTTAGTGAATACCTCACTCACCATGTGCCCATAAGGATCCAATGACACGATCTTGCTCGGGTTCCCCCAGTGAGGATAGGGTCCGATTCTCGCAGTAGGGGAGGTGTCGGTAAGGTCTGCAATGTGGACTGGATCTAGTGTGCCCGCGGCGACGGCTAGCGCTCGATAGACTAAATAGGAACCCGAATGTGCGCCGATTACATTGCGTGCCGCTCCATCATTCATGGAACCCACGACGGGGCCGCGTTCGAACGCAGAAGAAGCACCCCACGTTATTTTCGACGCAGCATCGCGCTGACTCGGATGGGAGGTGAGTTTAATGTGCCCTTTCGCAGGTCCCTTGCCAGAACCACTGTCAGGCTTCGAGGTTTGTTTATTCTCGATCATAGGCAACGGCCGCACAATAAAAAACAAGTCTACGTCAAATCGTTCCCATTTTCTAAGGTTAGGATACTTGCATCGGTTTGCAAGAGGATTTCTTCGATGTGCTGTGGTTCTATCTTTACAGTAGTGGAATTTATTGCAAAGACAGAATCGGTTGATTTTTGGTGAGTTAAGCGGCGTGACCAGTAGTGAAATTTTGTCACTCGTTTTTTGGTTCGGCCACTCGAATAGCAAGCGCCCGCTGCTTAAACTTTTTGGCTTTATTGTATTTAGTCATCGACCGATAAAGTGCAGCCATTTGTTCCAAATTCGTAGCTACATTTTGATCGTTGGCCCCAAAGGATCTTTCAAAAATCTCTAACGTGCGTTGGTATAACGGCTCTGCCTCGGCATATCTACCCAAGGCTCTGTAGAGTTCGGCTAAATTGTTTAGACTAATCGCGACTTCGGCGTGATCTGAACCTAAGGATTTTTCTTTTAATTGCACTGCACGCTTGTAAATCTGTTCTACTTTGTCCGCTTGCCCTTGGGTTTTGTAAAGCGCCGCAAGGTTGTTCAAGCTTCGGACCACTTCGGTATGGTTTGGTTGGGGTAACTTTTCTCGCAGTGCTAGTGCTCGCTTGTAGTATTTCTCTGCTTGAGGGTAGGCACCCTGTGCGCGGTAGAGTTCTGCTAGATTGTTTAAGCTCATAATTATGTCACCTTGGTTTGAGCTCGCCAGATTCTCTCTTACCGCAAGTGCCTGTTTGAATAGTGGCTCTGCTTGAATGTATTTGCCCTGATGGTGGTACAAAAAAGCGAGATTATTCAGACTCTCGGCAATTGTAAAGTGGTCGGATCCGACATTTTCCTTGGCTAGTTCAAGTGCTTGTTTGGAAATCGCAATGGCCGCGTCGTACTCAGCATTATCGAAATGACTTTCCCCCTCGCGAATGAGAGCGTCCCACTTAGCAATAAAACTAGTGTGGTCGTCGGGCGCAGCGTTCGCAACTATAGGCGGTACGCTTAGTACCAGGATCAACCCTATTGGTATTATATCTGGTAAAGTTTTCATCAGAATTCAAATCCTCGACCCTAATTATATAACTCGATTTTTGGTTGGTTACTTAACCACTTTGTCAACTAGGAGGGTGACTGCATTTTGTTTACCAACTACTAACGGTTCGGAGACCGCTTGTAGGTCGCCGCTCTGCGGTTGTGGCGTTCCCGATTTTGAGACCCTGGCGGTAACCGTGATGGTATCTCCAATTTTTAATTTAAACATCGGTGCCATCGCCATCGTATCGTCTAAAACGATCTCGCGCGGTAGGTTATCCACTCGGGTCTTGGATACTGCGAGCGGCGGACCATCTTGGCCGTATGCTCGGGCGAAGACAAACAATATATCGCGCGACTGGACTTGTGAACGAAGGTCTGGATCGATATTGACCATCACAGTCATCGTTACGGCGGCAAGGCGAGTTGCTGGGTTCTGAGCTGAAGGCACGAGGCGCGCCTCAAGTTCGTGGATCGCGGAATCAATCTCGGGAATTGGGTTACCTTTCTGTGACCCGAATAACTTTGCCTGGCGCAAATAAGCAAGTGCTTTCTCAGTTTTTCCCGCCTCAGCGGCGCCTATTCCCGCAAGCCAAAGTGCGGAGATATTTTCGGGTTCCAATTCTAGCGCGCGGTTAACGAGAGCCAAGACTTGAGCGTCAATAAGCCCTCCGCGCGCCATTGATAGGGCATCCGCGTACTGTATGAGGACACGTGGTACGTCCCCGGTCAATTCATGTGCGCGGGCTAATGCAGTCACTGCTTCGTCGAAGCGTCTAAGTGCCATATAGGTCCGCCCAAGTAGCAACCAGCCTTCGGCGCTCTCGGGATCGTTTGCGAGTCGCTGTTCTAATTGCGTGATCATTGCACTAATCGTTTTTTGGTCAACTCCCGGATCCATTCTTGCTACTCCAGTTGCAAGCTGCGGCGAACCGAGGGATATGTAGGTTAATAATGAAATTGTGGGGATTGCGATCAGTACAATAATGGCCACGAACCAGCGACCGGCTGCGGTATTTTTAGCGTCGCCCGTATCTGAGTCCAAATCGCTCTCCTCAAGAAGTGCGCGTGCAATTTCGTTTTCGGCTTCTGCAAGCTCGCTTGTATCTATGCTTTGCTCGTCGACGTCACGACGTAGCTCAGCAATTCGGAGATCGTGCAACGTACGGTTTGATGTTGTCTGTCGTAAAATTGGCCGAGTTCGGAGCAGAACAGGTAGCATTGCTACGATGACGCTGGTCATTAGCGCCGTGACTATCATCCAGAAAACGTTCATGGTTCCCGATCCTGACTGAGCAGCGTTTGTACTCGATTTTGCTCCTCTATGGACAATGGTCTCGGATCGCGAGTATGTCTACGCGCGAAGATCACGACTATCGCGAAAGCGACTACGAGTAAAATTGACGGACCAAACCATAAGAACCAGGTCGCGGATTTTACGGGTGGTTTGTACAGAACAAAATCGCCGTAACGCTCGACCATGAATTGGGCGATCTGGACGTTATCCTTTCCTTCGATGATCATTGTATAGACTTGGTCGCGTAGATCTTGTGCTAAATCTGCATGTGAATCGGACAGAGATTGATTCTGACAAACTAGACAACGAAGTTCTTCGAGCAGGGTTTCATATCGTTCACGTTCGATAGAGGATGTAAAATTAACCGGAGTATCTGCAGCGGAGCAAGCGAAGCTAAGCGCTGCGAACAAGCAAAACGTTTGTAGTGCCTTTTTCATTTTTTGCCGCCTAAGCCTTCAAGCATTGGTTCGATAATTGATTCCAGTATGTCGCTCGTGATCGGACCAATTTGTTTGTAACGGATTACACCCTCACTATCGATAAGGAATGTCTCAGGGACACCATAAACACCGAGATCTAGACCGAGTTTGCCGGCATGGTCAAAAACAGTTCGTGCGTAGGGATCACCATGCCGTTCCAGCCACGCCAGTGCGTCGTCGCGCGCATCCTTGTAGTTGAGCCCCAGAATGGGTGTTTCCCCAGATTGTGCTAACGTCATAAGCAATGG
>CAYFFH010000112.1:0-8859 GCA_964342175.1 uncultured Enterobacteriaceae bacterium
GGATTAGACTCGAAAGGTAGATTATTTGATCTATCCTCGCCAGAAGGGGAATTTCCTTCTTATTCAGAAAAGTTAAAAAGCTGAAATAAATATCTACTAAGTCGATTCGTCAGTCGATCTCGCCGAACATAACATTCCCTTTAAGCCATCGAAGCACTTCATGAATGTAGCGTCGGTGTGATCGAAAAACTCTAACAAACCTCAAAAAGCATCGGAGAACGAAAACCAGATTATGGACGGAACGATTCCTAGTAGGCTGCGCGAATAATGTCAACGTGCTAAGGTTTCATCACAAACAGAGAGGGTTTTTTAATGGAAAGTGGTCTTGATTTAGCAGTATGCGACAAACTACTAACTACAACACGATCGGTACGTCTGCGGTTTGATATGGAGCGTCCCGTTGAACCAGAAATGATTGAGCAGTGTCTAGAAGTTGCGCTCCAAGCGCCATCACAGACGAATACGCAACAATGGCATTTTGTAGTTGTTACAGACCCCGCCAAACGGGCAGGCCTTGCGGATATCTATCGCCGATCGTTTGAGAGTTATTGGAAAGCATCGATAGAGAAGTCGCCCGAGGCCTTCGAGAACCCCTCAAAATCTGTAAAACGAATGATAGACTCGGCTGAGTTTTTGACGGCGAATCTACAACATGTCCCAGTCCACGTGTTGTTTTGCAGTAGTGGCGATCTGGTTAATTTGCCGTTGTTTGAACAAGCCTCAGCCTACGGCTCGATTATCCCTGCTGCGTGGTCTTTTATGTTGGCTGCGCGTGCTCGGGGGATCGGATGTTGTTGGACGACGGTACACTTGATGGATGCCGAAGCAGCATCTGACTTACTGGCTTTACCTAAAAATTTGACGCAGGCTGTGCTGTTGCCTGTCGCTTACTATAAAGGTGAGGACTTTAAACTCGCTGAGCGTCTACCTTTGAATGATGTCATACATTGGAACGGCTGGCAGGGGGAGAGGAGTTAAAGTTGAGCTAACCAACTTACCATGGAGTGAGGAGGTCCCGCTCGGAGCCCGAATTTTGGACAAAGCTTTACGTTAGTCACCAGACGTTCAATCCTCGTCTGATCAGAGAACGTAAACCACTCAATCCTATCGGTGATCGGGTAGATTACTTACTAGTCTGGGTGATGAATACCGGTGGAGCGGGGGGTGTTAGACCCGTCTCCGCCTCACAACGGGAGATGATTTCTTCTATGCTCCCACCAAAGTTAAATAGTGCTGCTTCTTTATTTCCGCACGAAAGTTTTGCACGGAGTTTTGCGGTTGCATCTCGATCAACACTTACACCATCTTTTTTGATAACCGCACCAAAACGTTTTGCGCCCTCCAGGGTAATTAATCCGCTCTCCAGGTCATATTCGATCGAATCGATGTCTCGTTCTAGCGGATCGCCGAGGCCCCCGCCGCCCCAAGTGTCGAAGATCAGATAGTCCCCGGGTTCGACTTTAATATTGTCGATCTTATTTACGAGAATTTCGCTGCTCCCATCTACTCTTTCTAACGTTTTACGACAACGTCGACCTGGCTCTGCACCCTTGACACCCCAAGGGTAAGTCAGCCAGCGATCGTCGTGGATTGATATCTTTCCGGCGGCTAGAAAGCGGTACCCAATGCGCATTCCGTTGCCGCCACGAAAACGACCAGCCCCACCGCTGTCTGGAATCGACTCGTAGGCTTCCATGCGCACGGGGAAGTAACTTTCCAGGTATTCGCTCGGAACATTGGTAAATTTTGGCCAAAGCGAGTGTCCGTCAAGCCCATCGCCGACAGGGCGTGCGGGTACGCCTCCAAAACCGATTTGAAATAAAAGAAACCATCTATCGTCCTCATCAATGCCGGAGTACATAAAATGAGGACTTGAAGAGAATCCGGCGCCGCATAGGTAAGTAGGGTTCGATTTGCCGAATAACGCGCTGATAATATCAAATATCCGGCCCATGGCGTGCGTGCGACCATTTACTGCAGCGGGCTTCCGCGGCGCTAATAGTGATCCCTCTGGTATACGTACTTCAATAAGATCGAAGAATCCGTCATTGAGTAAAATATCAGGATCGAACATCATCACCATGAACTGGGCACAAAACATCTTGTACATCTGTTCACTCATCAGAAAGTTAATATTACTTTGCGATTGTGGATCGGTGCCGCCGTAGTCGAAAATAATTTTTTCACCTTCACGCCACATGTCGCAAGCTATTTTGTAGGGACCCATGCCGATTCCGTCGTCGCAGACGTAATCTTCAAAAGAAATCTTCTCACTAGGAATAGTATCTTGAATAAGTGTAGACATTGCTCGGCGGTTGCGGGCTAACAGCTCATCGAGCGCTGAAGTGAAAAGGTCATCACCGAAGCGTTCAGCCATCTCTAAGCAACGTGCCTGACCGATCCGTGCCGAGGCAATAAGCGCGTTCATATCGCTATGATTCCATTCTGGAATTCGGCAATTATGTAAAATGACCTTCAATACATCTGCTTGTAATACTCCGTTTCGAATTATCTTGATCGGCGGTATACAGATCCCTTCTTCAAACTGATCAACAGCATCAGTCGGCATACTGCCCGGTACCTTTCCACCAATATCTGACATATGGCCAAACATCGCCGACCAACACAATAAGCGTCCGTTGCGAAATACTGGGAGACAGACGAGCCAGTCGTTGGCATGACTGATGGCGCCGCGGCATGAGTAGGGGTCGGACGTAAGAAAGACATCTCCCTCTTCGACGGTTTCGTCGAGATGGTCTATAAAGCCGGATACTGGCGAGCCGAATTGCCCAGCGACGAGTCGACCCGACCGATCGGTGATAACCGGAAATCCATCACGTTGTTCACGAATGATCGGTGACATTGCTGTACGGAATAAGAGTGCATCCATTTGCGTTCGGGCATTGATTAACCCGTTTTCGACAAGGTCGAGAGTGATCCGATCAACTTCGGTATTAGCGAAGGGCGCGGGGTTTGTTTCAATTAAGCGTGCCATAACCTACCCCTTGCTTGGGTGGATTAGAATATTACCGAACTTATCTACAGTGCCAACATGGTTAGGAAGAATCAAGGTAGTCGAGTCCATTTCGGTGACAATTGCAGCCCCAATGATCTGATCCCCTGCTTTCAATTGCGTACGATCATAGACGTTCGCTTTATAATTCGCACGGTCAACAAAAATAGTTTGTTGGCCGAGGCGTGCGGAGCTTGTATTCCCATCGCCGATTTCGATCTCTTGGGCTCGTGCAAAGGTACTGCGGCTCGTCGCTACCGCGCGAAGATTGACCAACTCTTTTTCGGCTTCGAGTTTGAACGTATAGAGTTGTTCATGGGTTTCGTCGAAGCGGCGACTCACCTCTTCGAAGCCGCCTTTATTTAGTCCATCCAAAGTAACATCGAGCGTTATTTGCATCGATTGACCACTGTAGCGCATGTCAAATTGGTAAATCACTTCTCGATCAGTTGGTGAGACATTTTCCGTTTTAAGTACGTCAACCGCTTTTTCTCCAATCTCTACAAATAACTCCGTTACCTCTGCAATAGTCACTTCAGAGAAGCGTCGAATAAAAGTGCGTGAAGATTCGTTTCGCATACGCGTCGTCGCGTCTCCATAGGCGCAAAGTACGCCTGGCCCGCGTGGAATGATAGCGGGCCAAGCCCCGGTTAGTCGTGCCAACGCGTTGGCATGCAAGGGCCCGGCACCACCGAAGCCCATTAATGCAAAATCTCTTGGATCGTAGCCTTGTTCAACCGAGATTAATCGCAGAGCGCCAAACATGTTTTCGTTGACGATATCAATAATCCCCGCGGCGGCTTGTTGCAGGTCGAGCCCGGTCGCGTCGGCAATCTTCTGTACGGCCTCTACGGCGCGTGCCCTATCTATTGGCATGTTGCCGCCCAACAGAGCGCTTTCTGGGAGATATCCGAGTACAACGTTCGCATCTGTTACGGTTGGTTCTTTTCCGCCCATTCCATAAGCGGCGGGCCCAGGTACCGCACCAGCACTTGCCGGTCCGACACGCAAGGCACCGGTAAGTTCAGGTACATGAGCAATCGATCCACCACCTGCGCCAATTGTTCGCACATCGACAGAGGAGGCTCGCACGATGACATCGCCGACTAGTGTTTCACGGCGCAAATGTGCAACCCCACCTTCGACTAGTGCGACATCAGTGGATGTGCCACCCATATCAAAGGTCATAATGTTCTGGAAACCAGCTTGTACCGAAGCCCAAACTGCACCCGATACGCCTCCCGCTGGTCCACTCATCAGCAGGTTTACAGGGTAATCCGCAGCACTATGCGAGGCCGCGAGGCCACCGTCAGACTTTAAGATACTAAGCTTAACGCCGCTCATGGTGCGGTCCAGCTCGGTCTGTAGATTTTCAATGTAACGACCTACTACCGGTCGCACATAAGAATTGACGACAGTTGTGATGGCGCGCTCGTATTCCTGCATCTCTGGAATAACTTCAGAAGAGATCGACACAGGTATTTCCGGAAGCTCCTCTGCGAGGATTTCAGCAATTTGACGTTCGTGTTCGCCATTGGTGTAGGCGTTGATCAGGCAGACAGTGATGGCTTCAATGTCAGCATGGCGGAGTGCCACGATTTGATCACGCATTGCCTTTTCATCCAATGGCCTTACTATTTCACCGCGCGCGCCAATCCGTTCATCAGCCTCAATTGTCCACTTCATCGGCGCCAATGGTCGGGATTTTTCGTAGATGACCCAACCGCCAAGACCTCCGGGCACAAAAGAACGTCCTATATGCAGCATTTGCCGATAACCTTTCGTGGTTATGAAGCCAACTTTCGCCCCGCTTCCAGTTAACACCGCATTTGTTGCAACCGTGGTTCCGTGCATAACATGAGTGATGTCGGTACGGTCTACGTTTGATTCACTGCAAATTCGTTCGATACCGTCGAATACGGCACGAGACGGGTCATCAGGGGTAGAGGGCACCTTGGCAGTATAAACCTCGCCATCAGATTCTCGGATTAGGAGTAGATCGGTGAACGTGCCCCCCACGTCGGCACCTAGTCTAAACGTCATTACGGGATCCCTAGTTGGTGATTGATTTCAATTCATGTGGCACTAAGAAGTGCAATAATCTGATCGCAAGTCATGAGGTCAGCGTACTTTTTTTCCATATCAAACAAATTTGCTTCGTGGGGACCTAGCGCCCGATCACCGACACAGTCTGACCCAACGATAGTGCGAAAGTTGTAGCTCATCGAATCCACCACCGAGGCCCGCACGCATCCCGATGTTGTCGCGCCGGCAACAATCAGTGTATCTACCTGTTTGCCAAGGAGCCATGCGGCAAGTCCCGTGCCGAAAAAAGCTGAGGGTTGTGTCTTGCGGACTATGTATTCGCCAGATTGGGGTGCCAGGTCAGGTGCAATCTGCCCGGCCGGTGAATCTTCGTGCAACTTCTCGAGTCCTGGTACTTTTAGACAAAACGAACCCATGTCTGAACCATCAGGAGCATAGACGATACGGGTGTATGCGATAGGCATTTTATGTTTACGCGCTGCTTGCAAGAGCACTTTTGTGCGGGCGACCGCATCTAGAATATTCCCACCACCGTACTGGTCCGGGTCGCAAAAGCCTACGACAAAATCGATGATCAACAAAGCTGGTTTATCACCAAAACCGGAGCTATGGCCGAAACCCTGCCTCTCGTATACCTCAACTTCGTTCATGGTGATGCCCCAATAAAAAGAGTGGGTTAGTTTTATGAGAGCAACGTTACCCGTACTTCATAACCGCTGTCAACGTGGTACAGGCTAGGCTTTGAGAGGGAATAAGTTCGGCCGATGGAAGGGCTATTAATTGAGTTTCGAGATAATATCCTCAATTACAGAGGCTTGCCTCGCAGCGCATAAAATTCGTTATAGAAAGATCATTCGTTCATATGTTTTTCCAATATCGGCATGCAGCGGCCTTCAATATATCGTTGTGGCTGATGTCGTTCTACTCCATATCTAAACGCCTTCGATTAAAAAAAAGTTACCATCTGCGTGGTCTAAACGGTTGGGTAACAGGCGCTGATACTCGGCCGAGTGATACCATGTTTTGGCTGCCGCCATGTCTGGGAATTCGACGATTACTTTGGACGGGTAAAGCCCGATTTCGCCTTCTAAGACTTCTACTGAACCACCCCTAGTCAAATATTTACCGTGGTAGGCGGCGACGGTCGCTGGGACATTCTCGATGTATTCTTTCATTTTTTCGCGGTCTCGTACGATCAATTCTACGTATGCGTAAACTGCCATGGTACTTACTCCAGGAAGCAAGCGAGTTGCTTGTGATGTTAAAAAATATTACTTTAACTACCGACTAAGTCGTTGTGATAACCCTTTTAGGGTTGAAATGCGTTTCGGTCCCGTTGGGTGGGATGAAAGGAATGGTATCGGATCGTAGCGAGACCGGTCGTAAATCTTCTTGTGTAAGCGTACACCTCCATCCGGTTCATAGCCCGCTTCCACCGCCCAAATTGCGCCGAGATAGTCCGCTTCACTCTCGTTGTCGCGGCTATATTGCGTCTCTATCGCGGTAAAGGCTAGATCTGAGATTAGGCCGCCGCTAGGTAGCCCAAGCGCGTTCAACGCCACACCACCAAGTACCCTTATGACGGCAGTTTCATTTTTATTTGACTTGCGATTATCACCGTGGTGTAGCTTTAAATGTGCAATTTCATGACCGATTAAGGCGGCCGTGACGTGCGCGTCGAGGCTAAGGATGTCGAGCATTGCGATGTTGATTCCGATCACGTTCTCACCGTTTTTCCCCTTGCCGGCGAATGCGTTTGGTTGATCACCGTCGACAATGATCAGCTCCGTGTGTATTTCGGCAACTGTCTCGATGCTCGACTTCACTGCCAAAAGGATGCGTATTTGACGCTTGTCGACCGTAGCTATGAGGCGCTTCTGTCGTGTGTGTAATTCTATCGTATCGCCGTCAGTCCTGACGATTTCGCGAATATTCCATTGGTAGTTAAACGGTTGATCAATTGTGGTTGCTGAACCAACCGGCACCCATAATACAAGCGCGAGTGAGAGACCCACTATCCGCTTTCTATATTCAATAAAAAAATAATCGTCTGATGCGATTGGCGAGAAAAGTTTCGAACTAATCCTCAATTCTTTTGTTATCCTGGCGGGGCTATGTTTCGAGGCATAGTTTATATATATATCTGTGCGCATTTTAAAAAACGCCGACATTTTCGATTTCGAGCTACAGACAATTGTAAACTGTTTTTGATCGATTCCGCGGACCGCGGTTCTCGCCCATATTGGGCCACCATGATAACCTGCAGTCATCATTTTTATACGAAAATAATGAAAAACAGCTAGTCATGAGTTTCAATTCCGATAGCGACGCCTCCCGGGCGGCCATCGAGGCGATCCAAGGTGGTCTTGCCACTACGGGCTACATCTGTGGTGAAAGCATCGCCACGGCAGTCTTTATTGCACAAGCTCTGGAAAAACCAGTGTTGATTGAAGGTCCGCCAGGGGTCGGAAAAACGGAGCTTGCCAAGGCTTCGGCACAATTTCTCGACAAACCGTTGATCCGCCTGCAGTGCTATGAAGGCCTTGACGAGGCTAAAGCGTTGTACGAATGGAAGTATGGTAAGCAGCTGCTTTATACGCAGGTACTTAAAGAAAAACTTGGTGATCTCATGGAAGGTGCGACTAGCCTGCAGGCGTCGATGGACCGGTTGCATGAATTTGACGATACGTTTTTCAATGAAGAGTTTCTGGAACCGCGACCGTTGCTCAAGACCCTTTGGGCGGATCAAGGCGCGGTGTTGTTGATAGATGAGGTTGACAAATCTGACCAGGAATTCGAAGCATTTTTGCTTGAGCTATTACAGGACTATCAAATTTCGATCCCAGAGATTGGAACTGTCAGGGCTAAGCACTCACCGGTGGTATTTTTAACTTCGAATAACACGCGCGAGCTCGGTGATGCGCTAAAACGACGTTGTATTCACCTATACATCCCGTTCCCTGATAGCCGTCTGGAGCGAGAGATCGTTGAATCACGTGTGCCTGAGCTTGAATCGTCACTGCGATTTCAAATTGTTAATTTCGTACAGCAATTACGTACTCTAGATTTAAAAAAGGTACCGGCTGTCAGCGAAACGATAGATTGGGCAAGAACTTTAGTACTAATGCATGCTCAGGAACTTGACCAAGAGCTCGTACGTAAAACCTTGAATACTCTGCTTAAATTTCAGGAAGATATAGAGAATATCGACACAGAAATTAATGTAATGACGCGTGCCGCAGTAGATGCGCGATAGTTATTGAATGCTGCGACTCCCACGATCGTGCCATCCTGTATTCACCGGAAAGATGTAGTTACGGGTCTACGGTTGTACTTAGTGTGACTCAGGTTCTTATAGAGTTCGTCCGCGCATTGCGCGCCAGCAATATCAACGTATCTACGGCGGAGAGTCTCGACGCAGCGGCTACGGTTGATGTTATAGGGTTTAAAGACCGGGGGTTGCTTAAAGAATCACTCTCTCTGGTGTTAGCCAAATCGTCTGAGGATAAACAACGCTTTTCCGATTGCTTTGATCGGTATTTCTTTGCGACCGACATGAAGGGGATCGATGTTTTGGGTAGCGATGATCCCTCAGCTGACGATTCGCTTGATGTTGGCAACATTGTAACTACGACAACGGACGTCGAAAGCGCGAGTACTAGCACACTTACCAGTATGGTCACTAATGAGAACCGCGCGGAACTACAGATCGCAGTTGCAAATGCCGCTCGCGAAGCGGGTGTCGAAAATATCCGATTATTTACACAACGAGGCATGTATATGCGTCGAATCTTAGAGAT
>CAYFFH010000113.1:0-8858 GCA_964342175.1 uncultured Enterobacteriaceae bacterium
CGCTCGCACAATTCGACGACGCGACGACGAATAATCTCGTTAGCACCGACAAAGGCATCGATATCGCCACGCAAATCTTCCGGAAACCGTGAATTACGAAGCAAGACGTCGTAAAGCCCTTCGTTCAAAACTCCTTGTTCATGGAGTTTAACCGGAGGGCAGATCGTCCCTTCCTCAAAAATACTGCGGGATGTGCTTGGCCACGACCCTGCCATACGTCCTCCGACGTCACTGACATGACCAAAAATTTGTGCGAAACCGATTAAATTATCAGAGAAAAATATCGGTGTAACAACACAATAGTCTGGCAAATGTCCAATAGTCCCAGCAGATTCATACACGTCGTTATAGATAAAGACGTCGCCTGGCAAGATATCCTCTATTGCGAATTTCATTCTAATCGGATCCGCAGTAGCTGCCCACGATACTCGAGAGACCGAAAGACAATCTAACGTATTAAGCGAAGCGCGGTAGTCATGCTGCTCGCGAATAATGGTTGATCTTGCGGTTCGTTCAACCGCGGCTTCGGCTTCCATCACTGCTGCCTCAATCCCGCCATCAACTATATCGACTAAGATCGGATCCAGAGCTACGCGCGCTCGAGCTATCCGCTCAAGGTAGGCAGGATCATGCTCTACAATTCCGTAACGATAGTTTGCGTAGTCCGCAAAGGCCTTATCTTCATCCGCTTTGTCATAGTACGTCTGAGAGAATTCTTGTTTTCCCGTCATGGTAACTTCCTGTGATTACATCTTTACCGCGTGTCTCGCCACTGTCCAACGCTTCTATTACACAATAAACACATCACCGTTTCGTTAGTACCAACGAGCCCCATTCATCGATACGACCGCGCCAACCGGGATTAATAACTGTTGTGGAATCGTATTGTTCGACGATCGCGGGACCATCGACGAGGTTACCCGCTTTCAGCTCGGAACGAATGTAAACAGGGCATGTGACTTTCCCGCGGCTTTGGGGAAAGTACACTTCAACCTTATCGCGCAAAGCAGCGTCCGGGGCACTACTACCTGTAATGGCGGCCGGTATCTGTGGGCGCTTTAACAACCCAAGCCCAGTTACGCCAACATTCACAATTTCAACTGGTTCACGACCCTCATACGAATAGCCATAGAGGTCTTTGTGAGCTAGATGGAAAGAGCCAATCGTAGCGGTAAGGCGTTTCACCATGGGATCTGAACTCACCGACATCGGGATCCTTATCTCGTATGCCTGACCTCCGTAGCGCATATCGAGAAAATGGTTGAGCTCGATGCTATTGGAATCAAACCCTTCGCCAACGAGACGTTTTGTAACGCGGGCCTCGAGTTCCTCAAACTGGCGTCCTACGCGCTCCCGATCGAGTTGATCCTCACGTTGCACGTCAGTATGCACTAGGTCGATGCGAACGTCAGTCAACAACAAACCATAAGCCGATGTTACGCCAGGGCTCGGGGGTATCAGAACTTGCTTCATGTCTAACCAGTCTGCAAGATAGCATGCGTGTAATGGTCCAGCGCCGCCAAAGGCGACCAACGCATAGTCGCGCGGATCCCGCCCACGTTTTACAGATACGGTCCTTATTCCCGCTGCCATATTCTCGATTGCGATCCTTAAGATACCATCTGCAGCAGCCGTTAGTTCAAGGTTGAGCGCCGTCGCAATTGTACCTACTGCTTTAGCCGCACCATCATAATCAAGTGCCACGCCACCGCCGGCTAGAGAAGAAGTGAGACGGCCTAGGACCAAATTGGCGTCCGTAACCGTCGGTAATTCTCCACCACGTCCGTAACACGCGGGACCTGGATCAGCGCCGGCGCTATCAGGTCCAACTTTAAGGCTGCGACCCCCCGCAAGCCAAGCGATCGAGCCGCCGCCCGCGCCGACGGTATGTATATCGATCATTGGTGTCTTGACGTCGTAAATATCGACCCTCCCTTCGGTGAGCATCCGTGGCGTGCCATCTTCCACCAAACAAATGTCCGCCGATGTACCGCCAACATCAAAACAAATTATGTTTGGGAAGCCGCTAAGATTGCCAAAGTGGCAAGCGGCAATTACACCTGCTGCAGGCCCAGATAACGCAGCGGCAATCGGCAAGCGGGAGATCTCTTCGGCCTGGGCGAGACCACCGCTCGAGCGCATGATATAGAATGGCGCAGTAATTTTTCGGCTGTGCAAGTGCTGCTCAAGCTTTTCGTGGTAGTTCGATAGTAGCGGCATCAACGCTGTGTTAAGGCACGTTGTGTTCGTTCTCTCGTACTCACGATATTCTCTCAGGATATCTGATGAAATAGAGATAAAACACTCTGGGTAGACTTCCTGAATCACGTCGCGGACTTGCTCTTCGTGCATCGGGTTACGATAGGAATGCAGTAGAGAAACAGCTAAGGCCTTAATTCCGAGTTGCTTAAACTCTAGGGCGAGTGCTCGAACCTCCGTTGGATCGATTGGCGCTACTTCATTACCTTCTACATCTAACCGCCCCTCTACCGAACGCACAAGCTCTAACGGGACGACCCGTTCCGGTTTGATCCACCATGTGATATCCCCAAACTCTCCAGGCACTGTTTGGCGGGCTACCTCAAGCGCCTCGCGGTAACCACTAGTTATCATCAAACCCAAAGGGGAGTATTTACGCTGTAGGATCGCATTTGTGGCTACGGTAGTACCGTGAAAAACGGCGCCGATATCACCAGACGACACACCGCTGACGTCGATTATATGTTCGATGCCATCGATGAACCCATTCGCCGGATCGTCCGGCGTGCTGGGTACTTTAGCGAGATGCAACTCACCTGAATCTTCTTGTAAGGCAACGATGTCGGTAAACGTTCCACCAATATCAACGGCTAGGCGCCATGACATATTTTCCTCTCCATCTAGGACCACGGCTCCAATTTTTGCGTCGCGGATCGGCCAATCCGCTCGCAACTCACTTCGCTATGGGTTTAGTATCTTGAGAGCCTATCGCTCAACGAATCAGCGTTAAATCCTCCAAGATCGACTCGAATCAAAGAGCCTCCTCGGATATTTAAAGATGTTTTAAATCTTCTTCAATGACAACCTTGATTGCGCAGACCAACAGTGAATATTCGAATCTCCAGGTTTACGCCATCTTGCCCTACGGACGATTAACTTTAAGTGTCATACCTTTCGCTTTCGTAATAAATTTCGTCGCTTTCTGAACACGGCTCCCATCGAGAGCGATGTAAAATTCCACACCTACCGGATCAGGGGGAGAAGATTCCGCTAACTCTACTGTAAGCAATGCATCCACCGGCCCCTCTATCTCGTACTGTTTTGACCAAGTGTCGCCAACCGTTTCCGCCGCAAATCCATCCTCGACAACCAATTGTCCAGCGCTATCTTTATAGGTAATTTTTAACACACCTAAACTATTGACGATTACGTGGTAGTCTAACTTGACGCTACTTGCCGCCTTACCATCGCTATCGTCCCCTCCACAACCGAAGAGCGAGAACAGCCCTAACAAAGTGACTAGGAGTGATACGTACAATTTCATATTAGCTCTCCGCCTTAAATGGTCTTAGCTTTAATAACTCGTTATCAATGGATGCTGTTGCGCGAGAATATCAGATCTTGCAATTTACTTCGCAAAATTAAGCAACAGGCGATGTATTATGCCGTCGCTATCGAGGTTTCGCCATATACGGGCACAATATATGAGACCTCAGAGGCCAGCATGATCTATAGTCACTCTACAAAGGCCTTAAATATAGCGTCATTTATTATAAAAAACTGAAAACTAAGAAGGATGTCAAGATGCCTGAGACCCTACCCCTCGGTTTGGACGAACTTCTCACCACTACCAGATCGGTTCGCCGTCGACTTGATTTTTCAAAGCCAATCGCTAGAGAAGTGATTGAGCAATGCATCGAGATCGCGATGCAGGCACCAACACCATCAAATTTACAAAACTGGCATTTCGTCATCGTGCGCGACCCCGCAAAACGGATGGCGCTGGCGGATCTATACAGGAAGGGCCGCGAAATCTATGTAACCCTGCCGTCAGCTACGGCCAACGTCGATTTTGGTGACCCGGCACGTAATGCCATTCAGCAACGTATTGAAAAATCGGCCCAGTACCTAAACAAAAATTTTCAGGAGGCGCCCGTGCTTGTCGTACCTTGCATTGAAGGTCGCACAGACTTACCGCCGGACGCGGAAGTTCCGGGTTGGGGCCACGTACCGCCAGTGCTTTTACAAAGCGCGCAATGGGGATCCATCGCTCCCGCGACCTGGAGCTTCATGCTCGCAGCTAGAGCCCGTGGTCTAGGTACGTGTTGGACCTCGTTGCATCTGTATTTCGAAGAGGAAGCCGCTGACATACTCGGAATACCATACCCGGATGTAATGCAAGCCTGCTTATTACCATTGGCTTATACGAAAGGAACGAATTTTAGATCTGGAAAGCGTGATCCCTTAGATTCAATCGTGCATTGGGACGACTGGTAAGGCCATACATCGTCATCCGGGGACCATTACGCGCCAGAGAATAGCCGTCCTCCGATCTGCAGAAAAATTCCGCGAATTTCTCAACGTTATGAAGCACAAAGCCCGATCGAAATCGATCGGGCTTCGCCCATTTTCAGTCTCAGTGCGCAGGAACTAAAACTTTAGTCCCGTTGCATCCGTACTGCTCGTACTTAGCGTCCCTGCGTCAATCGGTTAATGTCAAGCACACGCTTTGCATGATTTACCGTCATCATCGGATAACCACTACCTTCTCTGCTCGGAATCAAAGTCGACCGACCATTTTGGAGATTAAACACATCGATGCCTTGAAAGCTATTGACGCGCATACCTTCTGGCGTCGGTTGCTTCGCACCGATGAATGGATTGGTTTCCTCAGCCTTCAGTCCGTCGTTGTACCAGGGATCTTCTGTCCAAGTGCTCGGTATGCGCCAAACCTTCCACAGTTTCCCGGCACGATCGTACGATTCTGAGTACCACGGGATATTATTATCCGCATCGAAGGCCACTATCTTTATCGAGTAAGGGTGACCTCCCCAGTTCGGCTTACCCATGACAACATCAACTTCGCGCAATGCCCAATCGTCGATTGCGGTGATGCCGTTCGGTCCACCAAAGTACGGCCAGGCATAGCGAGAGCGTGCGATCGCCAGAATTTTCGTTCTGCCGACGTATTCCCATTCCCACTCGAGTACTCGCCCGTTAAACCCATAAAAGTCCTCAAGCGTATCCTCGGTACCGAGGAGGCTATCGGATTTGACCTCAGCTGAGATACGGCGCACGCGTCGTAACGACGGGATATACGCCCAAGCATCATCAGCCTTATAGATATCCCGATAACGCATTACGATAAACGCGGTGCCCGCGATGTCGAAGGGATGCCAGAAATCGGAGAACTCACGCCACTCGACATCGTCACACCACTTGTGTGCCATGGCATAACCTGTACTTGGGTGATCAGCCATCGTCAGATTCATGCAGTTCATCCGTTGATAGCGCAGATGAAGCACCCGCGAGAACTTACCGCCTCCTCCGTAATACTTGCCTGTCTCAGGATTTTTCATGATTTCGTGGTTATCGTGTTGGCCACCACGTTCTGTCCAAATCCAGTCGTTCTTATGTAGATACAATCCGTAGCCATGGTATCGGAAGTTATAATTCCACATTGCCTTGAACCCACTTGCCCGATCGCCTTCAATAAACGTTGAACGATCGAACGGGGTGCCAGCTTTGTAATTTTCAATCGCGCCGTTAGCGTCGATCGTTGGCTGACCCATAAATTTCTCGGTCGCGTCTTTGAAATGCTGAGGCGGAGATAAATCGCCGGCGTCTTTTATCGTAATAGGCTCCCCGTACATGTCCGCCATCTGTAAACCTGGCGGCAAAAAAGGATCGGTTAAGTGACGATCCTTTGCTTCGATGACATCGCCATCAACAAACTGCGGTTCAGCATTTTGGCTCTCTTTAAACCAAGCGAGAAAATCTTCGTAGACAAACGATGCACCATCTTCATAATTGTATGCCTTCGCTGCCATCAAATGGCTCGGGGCTACAACTATAATTAGCGCTAACGTTATGAGTGAATAAATCCGGTGCATTTACAGCTCCTCATTGTTATTTATCCGGTTTGCGAAAAAATATAGCTGCTTCCATATCTGTTAGCCTTATTAACTTTCCCGCGCCGTAATTTGGTTACAAAATCTTGTTGCGAGTAATACTTCGTTCCTTATTTTTTACCCTCAATCTCGACCGTCTTTTTTTATTTTTCATCAGACTCCTGCACTCCAAAACGCTTCAGCCACTTATCAACCTCTTTCAAGCTAGGGAATCCCTAGATCGGAGCGTTTTGAGCCATGCCAAAGTTGGTTTTTCATTCCGCGTTGGATTTTGAAGCTCACAAAGTGTAACGCACTGTTCGAAATTTACTTTGTATTTATACGTCACATTAGAGTACGTAAACGCCACAAAACATCTTCTTTTGTGAAGGTTTTGTGATGAGGAATGTAGCTAGAACAAGTATCAGTTGAAATCCGATCATAAACGACTCATAACATGAACCAGTGATGTTTTAGACTCGTTTTTCTAACGCGAGAGTACCCTCGACAAAATTAGATTTCCGAGACTATCGACGCGAGCCGACCAGCCACTGGGTAGCACCGTTGTAGACTCGAATTGCTCGATAATTGCTGGGCCAATTAGCTGGAATTTCGCGTCGAGCGCGCCGCGATCGTAAATCGGCGTTGGTTGCAATAATTTAGTACCGAGATACCCGACTTCGCGAGTGGTTTTCGGCAGCGTATTTTTTATCTGATTCGGTACGTGTCGGGGTAGATCAACTTTCCGCCTTTGACCCTTGACTGTCAAACGTAAGTTGACAATTTCAACGGCTTCGCGATCCCGCCACGGGCGTCCAGACAATTGTTCGAAGTGATCATGGAAGCTGTTAATCGTGCCTGCGATATTCTTTTGCAGGTCTGCTTCAGATGGACATTCGATCGTCGATTCATGGGTCATCCCCACGTAGCGCAGATCCAATTTATCGATCATTGACCATTTTCCACCCGTAAAAGGTTCGGCTTCACACCAGGCCTGAGCGCGCTCACGAAGAGCGCGTAGCCCCACTTTGAGTTCTGATACGTCGAGCGCGTTATTAACAACACCACAAGGTGAGACAAAATCACGTGTAACATCAGCTGCCAAAAGCCCCCATGCGGCCGCTAGTCCGGGCTGGGGTGGAACAATAACGGTCGTCACGCCCAGTAGGTCCGCAAGCTCAGCCGCATGAAGCGGTCCGGCGCCACCCATCGCAAGCAGCGCGTGGTCGGACGGGTTATACCCGCGTGACACCGAAACTCGCCGGATCGCGCCGCACATGTTGTGGCTCGCGATTTCAAGGATTCCACGTGCCGTAGTTAAAACGTCGAAACCACGATTTTGGCCAAAGGCCTCAAGAACATCCGAAGAGCGCTTTCTATCAAGGGGCACGCTACCGCCAAGTAACGCATCGGGAATCCGCCCCAGTACAAGTTGCGCATCGGTTAATGTTGGCAACTCTCCGCCGTGCCCATAACAAGCGGGACCCGGGCGCGCGCCAGCGCTTTCGGGGCCAACATGCCACCGACGATCAGGACCCTCATGGGCAATTGATCCGCCTCCGGCGCCGATCGAAAGAACATCAAGCATCGCTGTTTTTAGCGGAAACCCAGCAACACTACCGGCAGTAGTCAACGCGTAAGCGCCGTTGGTGATCAAGGCAACGTCCGTGGACGTACCACCGACATCTAGCGTAATAAAATTTTCGAAACCACTTTTTTCTCCCAACCAACGCATACCGACAACTGCTGCGCCTGGCCCAGAAAGTGCGGTGGCCAATGGTTGATGGGTGAGGCTTTCGGCGCTCGATAGACCACCATTTGACTGCATCAACCAGATCTGAGAAGTCGACTTATTCGAATTTGGCATTAGGCTATCGAGATGCTCTTCTAGCGCCGGAATAAGACAACTATTTAATGCAGTCGCTAAGGTGCGCTCGTATTCCCGCAGTTCTGGTAACACCGTACTCGAGAGAACTACTTTTATACCAGGTGCGACGGCGGCAAAAATTGCCGCTACAGCTTGTTCGTGTGCTGGATCCAAATAGCTATGGAGCAGGGAAACAGCAACCACGCCAATGTTAGCGGCTTCATATTCATGGGCGAAAGCTTCGATTTCTGAACGATCGATGCCAATTCGTTCCGCGCCCGTGGCCTCGAGTCGCGCTTGTATTTCACGCACCCACTCAAGACTAACCAGGCGGCGCGGTAATCGACTCGACGGTGCCATACCAGCGCTACCAGGAAGACGTGCGGTTTCGAGGATGTCGCGGAAACCAGCTGTCACGATAAGCCCAATATGTGGAAGCGCACCAGTGAGTAGACTATTTAACGTTACCGTAGTGCTATAGAGCAATTCGTCCTGGTTGGAGATCTGCCCAAGCGAACTATTCAATGTTGAGGCAAACGCGCTAGGTGGCACCGTGGGCAATTTAAAACTCTGGATTACACCCTTCTCATCCACGGACAGAATATCGGTAAAAGTACCACCAACGTCAATGCTTATTGTGCGAAGACTCCTCATTCAATAGGGAACCACAATAGGCCACACTACTGCGTCGCCGGGCTGCGACCAAGGTGTTATCACTGTGTGCCTTAAGAGGTTTTTATTGAAACGCTTGGAATCAATTTTTTTCTGGCCAACGATGAGCCCATGGCTTGGCGGTTTCAAGTTGACTCGCAATGCGAAACAAAGTTGCCTCATCAGCGAAGCGCGTCATGAGATGGATACCGATCGGCATTTGGAGTATATCACGGTGGAGGAAATCGGTG
>CAYFFH010000114.1:0-8748 GCA_964342175.1 uncultured Enterobacteriaceae bacterium
GGAAGTCTCACTGCGCGTTTCGTTTTGATCTGTACAGGCTTTGGCTCGATCCCATATATCCCGTCATTCGAGGGGTTTGACTTGTTCCAAGGCGAATGTCATCACACAGGATTGTGGCCACAGTCAGGCCTCGAATTGAAAGGGAAACGAGTCGGAGTTATCGGAACCGGCGCTAGCGGTGTGCAAGTAGCGCAGGAGGCAAGTCGGCTCGCCCGTGAATTGACGGTGTTCCAACGCACACCAAACTTATGCTTACCTATGCAACAAAAACAGCTCGATGCAGCGGCGAATGAACGTCTGCGGGCAACTTATACTGAATCTTTTGCCCGCCGTGCGCAGTGTTTTGCCGGTTCCGATTTTGATTTTGATCCGCGCTCAGCATTAGAAGTCTCGCCCCAAGAGCGGAATGCCCTATTCGAGCGGTTATGGCAGAAAGGTGGCTTTTGGTTTTGGCTAGGGACCTTCCAGGACATACTAAGTGACCCGTCTGCTAATCGGATGGCCTACGATTTTTGGCGCGATAAGGTTAGAGCAAGGGTTAGTGATCCGGCTGTGGGGGAAATACTTGCACCCACCGACCCACCGCACCCGTTCGGAACGAAGCGGCCGTCGCTGGAACAGTGGTACTACGATATGTTTAACGAAGACCACGTCAATTTGGTTGACATTAAACGATCGCCTATCGTGAGATTTACTCCGACAGGTGTCGTCACAGCCAGTAATGAGCACGAAATCGATGTTCTAATTTTAGCGACCGGCTTTGATGCGGTAACTGGTGGACTAACTGAGATCGATATTCGCCATCCCGACGGAACAAGCCTCGCAGACAAATGGGCAAGTGGAGTACTGACTTATCAAGGTCTTGCGAGCTCGGGGTTTCCCAACCTGCTTTTCGGGTACGGGCCACAATCCCCTAGTGGGTTTTGTAACGGACCAACGAGTGCGGAATTTCAGGGTGACTATATTGTCGAATGTTTATCCTATATGCGTGAGCATGGACTGAGCCGCATCGAAGCGACGCATGAGGCCGAACAGGGATGGCGTGAGGAATGCCTAGAGCTTGTCAAACCAACCCTTTTTCCTCAGGCCGACTCGTGGTACATGGGTGCCAATATTCCGGGTAAACAGAGGGAAATCTTGATGTACTCAGGCGGTGTGCCGATGTACATGGCAGCGCTCGGTGAATGTGCCGCGAATGGGTATGACGGGTACACGCTCAGTTAAGTCGAAATCCATCACGTGTACGACCAAAACGCTAACTACAAGGGAGTTACCAAATGATCGAACAACAACTCGCAGGATTGCTGGCGCGCGAAGCGATCCGAGATCTGCCATTGCGATATTGCGACTGCGTTTGGCGCGACGATATCGATGGGATTATCGATCTATTTGCGGGTGATGGTAGCTTTACAGCGCTGTATGCCGGAAAGGAATCAGCCATCACCGGGCATGACGACCTTCGAGAATTTTACATCACTAGTGCACCGCTAATGCCACGTCCATACATTCACAATCATGTGATTGAACTACATGATGATGAAAGTGCTAGCGGCCGCTGCTACCTTGATCTGCGTAGTGCGAAAAACAACATGGGGTGGATCGGTGCGGGTTATTATAACGATGAGTACATCCTGACCGTAGACGGTTGGAAATTCCAGGCGCGACTGTTTAACGCATTACATATGGAAGATCTCCCAGCTTCGTGGAGTGATATCTGACTGTCTGAATTCACACTGTAGAGAAATATAAAGGGGCTATGAGTCACTTTGATATTGTGATTATAGGAGCAGGCCTTTCGGGTATCGGGGCCGCGCGGCAGTTGCAGGATTCGTGTCCCGGGAAGAGTTTTGCGATCTTAGAAGGCCGTGATGCAATCGGCGGTACTTGGGATCTGTTCCGCTATCCTGGTATTCGCTCCGATAGCGATATGTACACCATGGGTTATGACTCAAAACCGTGGCGCAATTCGAAAGCGATCGCGGACGGTAACTCGATTCTAACCTACGTAAAAGAGGCTGCACTTGAACGTGGTATCGATCGACATATTTACTTTGGTCATTGGGTAAAGTCGGCCGACTGGTCTACTGCAGACGGACGATGGAAGGTCACCGTCACGCAGGCGCGAGACGGCGTTAGCGTTAAGTTCACATGTAATTTTCTGTTAGCCTGTAGTGGCTATTACAACTACGAGAAAGGCTACACGCCGGCATTTGAAGGTATCGCAGATTTCGAAGGTGAACTGATTCATCCCCAGGCTTGGCCAGAGAGGGTCAATTGCGACGGTAAACGAGTTGTGATTATCGGTAGCGGAGCAACGGCCATGACGCTCGTTCCCGCGATAGCTCAAACCGCTGCTCAGGTTACGCTGCTGCAACGCTCCCCGACTTATGTGGTATCAATGCCGGCAGTGGATCGGATTGCTAAGCTACTTAATATATTTTTACCCGAGAAACTCGCGTATCGTTTTATCCGATGGAAGAATATTCAAATCCAACGTCTATTTTACCGTCAGACCAGGATTAGGCCGGCGGCGGTGAAGCGAAAGCTTTTGCGATTAGTGCGAAAAAATCTTGGCCCCGAATATGATATCGGTAAGCACTTTACTCCTGATTACAACCCGTGGGATCAGCGCTTGTGCCTCATTCCGGATGCAGATCTTTTCAAGTCGATTAAATCTGGCAAGGCGGTGGTTGTGACCGACCAAATAGACCGTTTGACGGCGAGCGGGATAAATTGCAGGTCCGGTGATTCGTTGGCGGCGGACATCATCATCACTGCCACTGGGCTCGATCTCGTAGTCTTGGGCGGCGTGCAATTCTCTGTCGATGGCACCACGGTCAGTTTCCCCGAGACCTACTCTTATAAGGGGATGATGTTATCCGGAGTGCCAAATTTTGTTTATACCATGGGCTATATCAATGCTTCATGGACACTACGATCAGAATTGGTTGCCGAGTTCGTTTGTCGGGTAGTGAACCGGATGAGCAAGTTAAACGTCAGGCAATGCACGCCACATTTGCGCCCAATGGACAATGCTATGTCGAAACGACCTTTGGTTGATGCCTTTTCGCCCGGTTATATGAAACGAGCTATGCATTTGTTTCCATGCCAGGGAGATCATGCTCCATGGCAAAATACACAAGATTACGCTCAGGATAAAAAAGTCATTCGGCATGCACCACTGGAAGATGGTGTGTTGGAATTTGGCGCACCATCGGCAGTCGCATCAAATTCGTCGCCTTTCCCTGATGAAAAACATCAGCCCATAGCCTAAATCGGCTGCGATCCCCGTAACGTGCCAGTGATTATCAGTGCGGCATTCGTTAAATTCGTCTTCTTCTAAGGGAAAACGACTACTGTGCGGAGCTCGATACTTTCGCGTGGTTTGAAATTCGGAGGACACGCGGGGTTTCTGTAGCCCGTGTGCCCAGTGAAGATTGCGCGGCCATCATCTGCAATGTCAAAACATTTGAGTAAGATCGCCTCATCCGGTTGCATGTCTGAAACCGCGAACCAACGATGTGCGTCACTATGTTGGAAGGAATAAATCTCCCCCGTGAGGCTTGGAGTTTCCAGGTTGTCTTCGAGATAATGTTGAATTCTAGTTGGAATAAAATCAGCGAGTTTTGTCGTACGGGCATGGCACACTGCGAGTGGAAAGTCCTGCACAGGCCCAACGATTGGTCGCCATAAGTTGATCAATGCAGCCCGATGGTCGATATATTCCAGCGCGTTATTATCTTCCAGTATCTCACGGATACGGCGTGGCCCTGAACTCAAAGTATAGTCGTTGTGCGCGCCATCCACCGGTTCACGCACGCCTATTTCTCCCTCGTCGGATCTCGGTTGATTACGGATATTGTGATCAAAAACAAAAACTTCGAGCGCACCGGTTGCTTCTTTGATAAGTTGTACTGACTCTGGATAGTAGGTGTTTTTTACTTTTTCCGGATCGTAAAAGTAATTGAAGCTAGAGCGATGCTTAAGTACTTGGAAACCTGCTTCGTCTAGGTCCAGCCGATCCACAATTGGCCGGCAATCATAAACCGGGACTGAAATTCGCTCGCGTGGGGGGGATTCGGTTTTGCGCCCACTTGACGGCGGAAAAACACGCACCAGCGCCTCTCCTTCTAGCGGTTTGGTATAGCTCATCTCAGCCACGACATACGGCAGGTCAGATACCTTAACGGATTGCATCAATTCGTCTCCATAAGTGAGTATTTTACTCGTCTGCCGCCAATTCAATACTGTCAGTGGCCGAGATGCAAGTTTTGCAGGCACGGTACCTATCGGCAGTGCCGATGTAATCGGTCCTGGATTGCGCTGCGAGGGGCCTATATTCTGTACCGACCAGTTTCGCTCGCGTAGGAGAGCGTTTTGTGCGCCGATGAGATAGTCAACTAAGTCTTTGCTACGCTCTAGAGATACTTGATATAGAGAGTTCTTAATCGACACTCCGAGAGCAGCGGTCCGGATAAATACTAAGGAGATAATAAAATGCGTTTCGGCATCATGTACGACTTTCGCAACCCGCAACGCTGGCACATACCGGCGCCCAAGTTCTACCGCGCAATGATGGAACAGATGGTCGACGCCGAGGTGTTAGGTTTTGACCACGTCTGGTTAACCGAGCATCACTTTACTGAGGATGCATATAATCCAGCGTCACTGTCTATGGCTGCGGCTATAGCAGCGGTCACAAATAGAATCCGGATCGGCACTTTTGTATTACTCCTACCATTCATACATCCGGTCCGCGCGGCTGAGGACATCGCACTCGCTGATATCATCTCCGACGGCCGTTTCGATATTGGGGTTGGAATGGGCTATACACATGACGAGTTCAATGCCTTTTGCACAGATCGTAGTGAACGCGCGCCTAGGTTTGTCGAGGGCATCGAACTCATGCGTCGACTGTTTACTGAAGACGACGTTACCTTCAATGGTCGTTTTACACAAACAAAAAATCTAAACTTAGCGCCAAAGACTGTACAAAAACCGCATCCGCCATTATGGATCGGCGCGCGAGGCCCGAAAGCTATACGGCGGGCTGCGAATTTTGGCGCGAACCTGATGACGACACTAGGGCCAGATCCCGCTCCACTGTACCTTGAAACTTTGGAGGAATTAGGCCGAAATCCAGCAGACTTTAAAATTGCTCAATTACGGATGGTGTATTGTGCAGAATCCGAGGAGCAAGCGTGGGATGAGATCCAAGACCACTTGGCCCATGTGTTTGGCTACTATGAGCGCGTACTCGGTGAAGCAGCTGATGTTGAGGGCGATGATCAACCCTTGCCGTTTAAATCACCCGAGGAGATCCGACATTCAGTACTCGCTGAAGGAGCAATCATGGCAGGTACTCCCGATCAGGTTGCGGCTAAGCTCGATGCATTCTGTAGCGAGTTCAAATGCACGGACTTCATTCTTTCGAGCCACTTTGCTGGCATTGATCCGAAAAAGAGTTCACGTTCGAATGAATTATTTGCGAAACACGTGATACCAGCATTTCGGGAGCGATAGAGCGCTCGAATCTGCGGCGAAGCGAGTCGCTATGGTGCAATCAAGGGAAATCGGTTAAATCGGTTTTCGTCCTCGACCGAAATGAATACCCTAGAGTTTCTGCTTTAGGAGCGATTTGGATTGCGAGACATTCATTCTTCCAATGGGGCGTCCGCGAGTGACCGGTCGACTTCGAAACTCAGACCAATACCCGTAGAATTAGTTAGATAAAGCAATTAGTGTGGTTGCAGAAAGATCTGCCTGGTAGGCAGGTGGCTTCTAGGGGGCTGAGGATGCAGTTTGGTTTTTTTAATTTCAACACAATCCATTCATTTCGGCCGGACGATTTGGCCATTGCACTCGAAGGTCGCGGCTACGATTCGTTGTGGCTTGGGGAGCACACGCATATACCAGTGGACCAAAGCACACCGTATATTATTGACGGGGATGCGACGCCGATGCCCTATGCGCACATCATGGATCCGCTTGTATCACTAATGGCCGCAGCGGGAGTCACGAAAACCCTCAAACTTGCGACCGGTATCTGTTTGGTAATCCAACGCGATCCCATTGTAACTGCCAAGGAAATTGCGACGCTGGATGTGTTGTCGGAGGGTCGCGTGATATTCGGTATCGGGGCGGGTTGGAATGTGGATGAGATCGAAAACCACGGTACGCCGTTTAAGCAACGGTGGAAGATTTTGCGTGAAAGGGTCGAGGCGATGAAATGTATGTGGACTCAGGATCAGGCAGAGTTTTCCGGAGAGTATGTGAACTTCGGTCCAATCTTATCTTATCCCAAGCCAGTGCAAAAACCACACCCACCCGTAGTGATTGGCACGATCACTTCTGGAGGGTTGCAGCACGTGGTCGATTACTGTGATGGTTGGTGTCCTCTTGACGCTAAGATCGACGATTTCCCGACGATGATTGCGGACCTACACCGTCGTTGCGAAAAAGCCGGACGCGATCCAAAATCGGTACCGATCATGATATTCGCCTGGGGAAATCCGGAGGAGTCTTTACTGGCCAGTTATCACGAGATGGGGGTTGACACCGTCATACTTGGAGCTGGTATGGAGAATCCAGATGCCCGGGAGGCGGTACTGCCATTTCTCGATCATTACGCCAGGATAATCCCGAAACTAACATAGACGGACTACACAAAGAGAGGAGTTTCCCTATGACCTGCCAAGTAATACTTGATATGCGCGTAAAAGAAAAATCGCTCGAAGACTTTCGCAGTTGGATGCATAGAACCTTGCCCGAAACGCGTGGCTACGATGGCTGCAACAATTTATACATTGTCCAGAATCAAGATGATCCACTCGCACTCGCTGTTATCGAACAATGGGAAACTCGCCAGAAATATGAAAAGTATCTTACTTGGCGGACTGAAACTGGCGTTGTCGATGAGCTTGTCGCTATGTTGGATGGAGAACCTACATTTCGGTTTTTTGACTACTTTGGGGTGTAATAATCACGAGAGTGGTGATCCCGGCGGTTCTGCGCTTTCAAATAATCGCAGAACGAATCGTTGGTATTTGCTTACTCCGTGATGTGACTCTAATCCACATAACCGCCAGACACTAATTCTTGGAACGAGAATTGTTCAACCGTGACATCGTATTCGTAGGTCCCGTTGGCGATCTTCTCTCGCACTGTCTCGTAGCCGAGAGCATCGACCGGAACGTAACGGTGACGGTCTCCGGCCGTGAAAAGTACGCCGTGCTCAGGAAATCCAGCGATATCGGCTTCGGTCCGATAAATCGGCGGTGCGATCCGGCCGAGCATTTGGTAGCCGGACGGCCCTGGGAAAGGTAGCGCCGCTGTGCACAAACCGCCAAGCGTGAGCGTTCGTTCTGGGGTGTAAGGTCTCGCGGTCTCGAGCTTGGGGGCACTCACGCCGAGTGCGCGGTCAAGGGGGTAGGCGAAGTAACAACCGGGGGCCCAACCAACGCAGGATACCCAATGGTCGGTGCCGGTGTGGCGTTTGATCACTTCGTCGACCGAACATTGATTGGTCTCGGCAATAACTTCGGTACTTAGTTTCAGGCCTGCACGCTTATTGATCGCCTCCGTCCATGGATCGCAATACCATACCGGCAATTTGAACAAGCGAGAAGTCACTTGGTCTGCCGTGATAATGTCGGGCAGAATTTCTTCAATGGCTGCTTCGACTTTGAGCGGAGTCGTAAGCCGACGATCATAGACAATACCGAATTCACGCAATGTCGGGATAACCTCTAATATCCAATCATAATTAAGCGCTGCAAACGTTTGGGCAAGAGCAATCACGCGAAAGTTGTTGCGCAAATCAGCATCGTCACCGAACTCGATTCCAACGTAGCTATCGGCCAAGTGTCGGAATTTAGGTGTTTCGTAAATCATCCTATTAGCCGTTAATGATGTTGTGGGTTCCGACCAGCGCTGCAGCGGCTCCGGCAATCTCGAGTGCTTCGTCGACGCTCACAGGTCGAAAACGCGCGATATCCCCGGGCCGCATCTGTCCAGCAGTCGCTACATCGGCCGATATCACCGTTGCGATTTTTGCAAACCCGCCAACGGTCGGATTCTCTGTACCCATCACGATTGCTTCAATGCCGCTCGGACATTGGATACCACCAACTGGGATGATGTCATCGACGATGTTTGATGGATCTGCGCCAGCGTCGCGCACTAGATAGGTGGGCCGTGGACCGAACTCGAGTTTTGGCCCATGAAATCTCAAACCGGTCCGATTTGCCTGGGTGCTCAACTTCCAAGTTTCATTAGTGAAATCCGCAATGCTCTTTTCAGTAAATACTTCGTGCTGCGGTCCCATAACCACCCGCAGTATTCGCTCTCCACCAATTTCAGTAAGTTGGGATTGATCGAAACGGATGTATGAGCGTCGCCCATTCAACGCTGAAAGGTTACGGATCGGTATCGAATCACCTTTTTTTAAAGCTCGTCCGAAAGGCCCGCGCGACGAAAATAGGTTTTCCGATCTAGAGCCAAGCACCGGATCGACATCTAAGCCTCCAGCAACCGCTAGATAAGTTCGTGCTCCTCTACGGGCTGCACCCAGCGTAAGGATATTGCCGGCGTTTATCGGTACGCTTTCGTAGTAGGGCACCTCGGTTCCATCTAGTAATGCAGGCATTTCCGCGCCTGCTAGAGCAATTATCGTATCTGCGTGAAACTTTATCGTTGGGCCGATCAATGTAAATTCGAAACCAGCGTCCCCACGTGACCCGCCGCAAA
>CAYFFH010000115.1:0-8665 GCA_964342175.1 uncultured Enterobacteriaceae bacterium
GTTATGACCGGACAGTCCTTTTGGATCGGGGATGATCAAATTGTAGCTGACGGAATCATTATCGCCCCTGCTGATCTCGCGCGGGCTGCCGAGGATTTGGAACCAATCTACGGCTAGCTCGAGAAGGCTCAACTATTTATCGGGATCAGGCTAGGACTCGAAGTCGTATAATCCGCGAATACCAAAGACCTATGCTTTGCCTGTAACTACCCCTGTTTAAGTATTAGCTTAGACTGTTGTGCTAGACGATAACGGAGTTATCGAAGAATCAAGAGGAATCAATGATGCCCGGATTGTATTATGAGGAGTTTGAGATAGGTCAGATATTCGACCATCCAATACGCAGGACCGTAACTGAAACCGATAATGTCATGTTTACGACTATGACCCACAACCCTGCGCTACTTCATCTCGACGAAGAGTATTGCAAGAATGAGACGGAGTTTGGCGAGCGCATCGTTAATAGTTGTTTTACGCTTGCCGTTATGGTCGGTGTATCAGTGTACGACACGACACTTGGCACTACGGTTGGAAATTTAGGGTGGGATGAGGTGCGGTTCCCAGCCCCGGTATTTCATGGCGATACGTTACATTTTCGGACAGAAATTGCTGAGAAACGTGAGAGTAAATCTCGGCCAAAAAACGGTATTGTGATCTTTTCCCACTATGCCTATAACCAACGAGATGAATTGGTCGCTAGCTGCAAGCGTACTGGGCTTATGTTAAAGCGGCCGCAAGCATGATGCCGCGCTCTTGGTTGTTTGTTCCTGGGGACAGTGAGAAAAAACTCAGTAAAGGTCCAATGACCGGCGCCGACGCGTTGATAATTGACCTAGAAGATTCCGTTGCCAAGGCTCGTCGGCCAATGGGACGTGAATTGACATGTGAATACTTACGATCGGCAGACCGTTCACTCTCTCAACTATATGTCCGTATTAATCCACTGGATAGTGATGATGCTTTACTTGATTTGGCGGGGATCATCGGGGGAAAACCAGACGGATTGATTTTGCCAAAGGCAGAAACGGTCGAAGATTCCAATCGCTTAAGTCACTATCTAGATGCGCTTGAAATAGCGAATGGGCAGAAGCTTGGAGATACAAGAATATTTCCGATTGCGACCGAAACACCGGGAGCTATGTTGACCTTAGATGGCTATAGGAAACCTAATCCGCGCGTGTCGGCGTTGTCGTGGGGTGCGGAGGACTTGAGTGCCGCGATTGGTGCGTCGACTAATGAGGATGAGGACGGTAATCTGAGTGCCCCATATATACTCGCCCGTTCTCTTTGCTTGATGGCGGCTCACGCCGCTGCTGTGCAAGCGGTTGATACTGTGCACACGAATTTCCATGACGACGACGGCTTGCGGCAATCCAGTGTACGAGCTCGACGTGATGGCTTTAGTGGCAAAATCGCTATTCATCCGAATCAGGTTGGCATCATCAACGACGCTTTTACGCCCAGTGTCGACGAGATTGAGTATGCACAAGCTGTGATCGAACTGTTTGCAGCCAACCCTGACGCAGGCACTCTGAGCCTTGACGGGAAGATGCTCGACAAGCCACACCTTACCCAGGCCCAACGTGTGGTTGCTTTTGCGAAACACCCATGAACGATCTGAGACCCGTGCATTACTAGAAGAAGGACAATAAAAGGTGAATAAAGATATATGGTGTGGGAAAAAAGAATACCTTGATGTGGATGGCAGCAAGATGGCCTACGTTGAAATGGGCACGGGTGACCCAATTGTTTTTCAGCACGGGAATCCTACTTCATCTTACCTGTGGCGAAATATTCTGCCCGCACTCTCGAATATCGGCCGCTGTATGTCGGTGGATTTAATTGGGATGGGGAATTCTGACAAGCTAATGGATTCAGGGCCGGAGCGGTATACCTATAAAGAACATCAAAAGTACCTCTATTCTGCATGGGAGGCATTGGGGATTAAGGAAAATGTTACTTTTGTGCTCCACGACTGGGGCACCGCATTGGGCTTTGAATGGTGTCGACAGCATCAAGGGAGAGTAAAAGGCGTCGCGCATATGGAAGGCGTAGTCAAGCGTCTCACCTGGGAGGAGTGGCCAGAAGCGGCAACTGACATATTCCGCGCGTTCCGATCTCAGGCCGGAGAGAAAGTGGTTTTAGAAAAAAATGTATTTGTTGAAGGCGTGCTGCCAAATTCTATTATTCGGGACCTCACCGACGAGGAGATGGATGCCTACCGGGCGCCGTTTGCTGTTGCTGGCGAAGATCGGCGACCCACCTTAACTTGGCCACGACAGATCCCGCTCGATGATGAACCTTCAGATGTGTGTGAGATTGTTGATACCTATGCTGCTTTTATGTTGGAGGCAGATTTTCCGAAACTCTATATCGAGGGAAATCCGGGAATGATCATGAATGGCGCTCCAGGGGAATTTGCACGTAATTGGAGGAATACGAGTGAGGTGACGGTTAACGGTTTGCATTTTCTTCAGGAAGACTCTCCCGACGAAATTACTAGTGCATTGAAAAGCTGGATATCTAGCATATAGCTCTATCTGAAAGTGATGGAGGAAAGGAATGAGTGCGCAAAACGATATTAAGAAAGTCACATTGCGGGATCTGAAGGCGCTTAAAAGCTCTGGTAGGAAAATTGCGTCGTTAACCGCGTACGACGCCGGCTTCGCCGCGATGCTCGACAAAGCGGGTATGGATTTTATTCTGGTTGGTGATTCGCTCGGCATGGTGGTCCAAGGAAGAGACACAACGATTCCCGTGACGATAGACGAGATCATTTACCACACTCAAATGGTAGTTCGAGGGACCGAACGTGCGATGGTGATGGCGGATCTGCCATTCATGAGTTACTCCTGCGCAAAAGATTGTTTAAATAATGCTGCGCGTCTGATGAAGGAAGGTGGTGCTGAAATCGTGAAACTAGAATGGGGCGCACTCGAAATCCCCATGGTTTCCCGACTGACCGAATGTGGCATCCCTGTCTGCGCGCATCTTGGGCTAACCCCGCAAGCGATATACAAGTATGGTGCTTATCGCGTTCAAGGGCGCGAAGAGAAAACGGCGAAACAGATGATTGATGATGCAAGGGCGTTAGAAGAGGCGGGTGCGGATATGTTACTGCTAGAGTGTGTACCGACTAACCTAGCCGCTAAAATAACCCAAAACGCGGGAGTGCCAGTAATTGGTATAGGGGCTGGTCCGAAGGTGGATGGTCAAATTTTAGTGCTCTACGATATTCTCGATATTTGGCCAGGCAAACGGACTCGATTTTCAAAAAATTACATGGCTGAAGGTGGGACAATTCAAAAAGCCGTCGAGTCTTTTGTAACCGATGTGAAGATGTCTCGCTTTCCTACCGCCGAATATTCCTTCGAATAGTAAGGTAGTAATTTCTAAACTAAGATAATATCGCCACATGGTTCGTCAATTAACTGATGTGATATAGTTCACACAGCTAGGACTTACAGAGAGGACATAGATGTCTACGCGTCGAAACTTCCTCGCTTCCACACTCGCTTTCACGACTGTTTCGCTTGCCGCAAGTGCAGGTGTGGATGAGTTTGCTCCAAAGGTGCGGATTGTTACCGAACCAGTATGTTTGGACACTTTACATTTCGCGCGCCATTTTGGGGTCAAGTCGAATCATAAGAGTAAAGATCCTGCAGAATTTCTTTTTGCTCTTGAGCGTGAACTTCGAGGTAGCGGGGTTGAATTTGTGTATGGTCTCACTCGTGCGTCAACGCAATTCCTTGTCGAGCAAATCTTGGCTCCGCACAATTATCAGATTTGTTACCGTGGCCGGCATCGCTATGTCGATAAGAGATTAGAGCACGTGCTTGAGGGATCGCTTGGTCCTATTGACGCCGTGACAGCTGGTATGAAAACAACTCTACAACCATGGCCCCTTGAGTTGGCTGAGGCTGTAGAGGTGTTGCGAGACTCAGTAAGCATTAGACAGCAGTCGGTTTTTTCAGTCACTGCAGGTGTACCCCAAAATAGTTATGGGCATTTAATTTCTTGGTTGCTGAGGTACGTCGGATAATGGCAGCTAATCGATTACCTGACGGTGTTGGAGCCGAAGAGTTTGCAGCAGCATGCGATGAAATGCGGGGTGCGGTCGGCGATAAGTGGCTGATAAGAGATAATTTGCAGCATCTAAATAGTTATCGAGATTCCTACACGCCTGGTGATATCGAGGCAAATGCGCCGTCGGCGGCTGTTGCACCAAAAGACGTAGGTGAAATACAGAAGGTGCTTGCCGTTGCTCGGAAATATCGAACTCCCCTGTGGACAGTCTCAACTGGCCGAAACTACGGTTATGGCGGCGCTGCGCCTCGAAAGGGCGGTTGTATTGTTCTTGATTTAAAACGTATGAATAGGATTTTGGAGGTAAACGAAAAACATGCTTACGCTGTCGTTGAACCGGGGGTTACCTACTACGAACTGCATGAATATCTGCAGCGGCGCAACATAAAGCTGTGGCCGGATCCAGCGGCGCCAGCGTGGGGTGGAGTGGTCGGTAACACGGCAGATCGAGGGGTTGGTTACACGCCATACGGCGAACATTTCACTGTTCAATGTGGTATGCAAGTCGTGTTAGCAGACGGATCAGTGATTGAAACAGGTATGGGTGCGACAGCGAATGCGTCGACGAGAAACCTATATAAATATGGTCATGGCGCGTGGGTTGATGGGATTTTCACTCAATCGAATTTTGGTGTTATCACGCAAATGGGGGTTTGGCTGTTACCGGAACCGCCGGGCTACCGGCCATATATGGTGACATTCCCTGAAGAGGACGACATCCATCAAATAACGGAAGTTGTTAGACCCTTAAAAATCAGCATGCTGATCCCAAATGCTGCGGTCACGGTAGGCTTAATCTGGGAGGCAGCCGCGAAGGTTAGTAAGTCCCAATATTATGCGGGCTCCGGAGTGATGCCGGACAGTGCTCGACGGAAGATGGCGACCGATCTCGATATTGGAAATTGGAATTTTTATGGAGCCTTGTACGGCCCTGAACCGATCATGGATAACAATTGGGTAATCATAGAGGAGTCGTTTGCGCAGGTGCCCGGTGCGAAATTTTATTTCGCCGAAGACCGAAAAGGTGACGCTGCGTTTGATTACCGTGCGAAGCTCATGCGTGGTGTCCCGAATATGACCGAGTTTGGGCTGTTGAACTGGTTGGGTCCCGGCTCGCACATAGATTTCTCACCAATGTCCCCTGTAACCGGCGACCGAGCATTACAGCAGTTTCAATTCATGCGTGACACATGCCACGAGTACGGAGTTGATTACATTGGTGAATTTCTCATTGGATGGCGGGATATGCATCATGTATTGATGCTTGTATTTAAGCGCGATGACGAAGCACATAAGCGCACGATAAAAGAATTATTTAAAGTCTTAGTAGCTGAAGCGACATCGAAAGGATATGGCGAATATCGCACCCATCTAGACTACATGGATATGATATCTGGAACGTATAATTGGAATAACAGCGCACTCGCACGCGTCAATCAATCGCTAAAGGACGTGCTCGACCCAAACGGTATTTTGTCTCCAGGAAAGTCTGGAATTTGGCCTCAGGATGAGCGTAGGGATTAAGCACGTGAATTATCGGTGGGCTGCGGTCACGTTCGCGGTGGCGCTTAATGTTGGCGGTTGTGGCCTGGGTGAGCCTCCCGAACCAGACAGAACTGCAGATCAGGTGGGAGTGAATTCCGGCGTCGTCTTGGACTCGCGGTCGCGCGGATCGACTGATCTAGAAACACTAAAGCAGGGCGAAGATGTATATAGGCGCTACTGTGAAGGTTGTCATGCGGCGGGTGACGGACACCCGGGGACGATGCGTTTAGCAATCCGTTCGGGTGCTGAAAGATCAATAATCATGACCCGAGATGACCTTGTGCCTGAGTATATCAAGATCATCGTGCGGAACGGTCTCGGGATGATGCCGGCATTTCGGCCTACAGAGATTGGCGACGGAGAGGTCAATGCGCTCGCACGATACATCGTTTCGGCGAATGAGAATTCCGATGTGGAGGTAAAATAATTGATGAATCCAGTATTAAAACGATCCATTCGAGAATTCGCCTGAGGGATTGGAAGTAGTGGTAAATAGCGATTTAATCATTGAAGAGTCGGGCAAGATAGTCGGTACGGATAATGTGGCGTTGCTTAGTGATATTGCGGCGGCTCCTTATCGCCGTATTCTTGGTGAAAACTCTGCCGTAATCGAACGATTGGTAGCGGCGGTACGGCCTGACTCTACAGAACAAATTCAGGATTTAGTCCGGCTGGCTGGTACGCGTGATATCCACGTTTTAACAATACCGAATATGGCCGGCAACGGTGCTGCTCTTCTTGGGAATGATAAACATGGATTGGTGCTGGACCTGAGTCGAATGGATGAAATAATTGAATTCAATCCTGATTCAGGTTACGCGCTAGTGGAGCCAGGGGTGAGTTTCGACATGTTGCGCGAACATATCAATAAGAAGGGGGCTTCTCATTGGGTTGATTCTGATAAAAATGGAGCTAATTCCATTAGTGGCAGCATAAACGAGCGCGCTTTTGGCTATACACCCTATGGTGATCATTTGCTTATGCAATGTGGAATGGAAGTGGTTACCGCGGATGGAGAAGTGATGCGTACTGGGATGGGTGCATTACCGAATAGCGATACTTGGCAACTGTTCAAGTACAACTATGGACCATACCTGGATGGTCTATTTTCGCGCTCCGATCTAGCTGTACTGACAAAGGTTGGAGTGTGGTTGATGCCGACACCGCCAGCCTACCATCCGTTTATGGTGGCATTACCCGATGTATCGGCTTTAGAAAGTGCTATTGAGGTGCTGCGCCCACTGAAAATCAGCATGGTTGTTCCAAATACGGTGGTAATTAGTGAGCGACGAGCAGATTCTGATTTGGTACGAAGCAGTAACGTTGAAGACATAGGCGGCGGGAAACGCAGTGAGTGGAACTTATATGGTGCATTGTACGGTATACCCGATAATGTAAAAATTACTTGGCAAATGCTCGAAAATGCCCTCGCGAAGATTCCGAATGGAACGATCTCTACTATTGCCGATCCGCCAAAAGATCCTGCTTGGCCTCTACGTACGCGACTGATGCGAGGGGAGCCCGTGTATAGTAAGACCGCTGAGATATTAGACCGTAAGCTTTGGTTTGCCGCGGCAGCCCCAATGGAAGGCGGAGCAGCGACCGCGATGAGGGATATCGTTCAAAAATCGCTGGTGAGAAGTAATGTGGACTTTATTTATGAGTACGCCTTGACTTGGCGGACCATGTTTATGCGTGTCTCGATTGACTATACAGAAGAAACTCTCGCGACCCATACTGCAGTAGCGCTCTCTGCGATTGCGGACTTGACAGCTGCCGGTTACTCGATTTCGCACGATTCTCGAGAACTAACGGCGGCAGTGAGTACAGCTCATACCGGGAGTAGTTTGCGGAAACTTTACCGATCGATAAACGAAGCGCTCGACCCGAACCGTACTCTCACCGGGGGCTGGCCGGCCGCATAGTTACGCTTTTTACCTGATATCCAATAAATCTACGGCTGCCTAATAAGTTGCTTTCGAACGCCTCATATCTCACCTAATCAATTGAAAGTTAAATAAAAATTCCTAGAGCACCTGTACCTAGCGTTGCGCTTTGGTTACAATCCATTGCTACTTCGTAAAGAGATGCCCCGCTTGTGTAGCCAGTTGGCGTGATAACCTAGTCACCCTTGAATTGCATCAGGATCGCCGACTGCCGTGAAGATCATGCCCCGAGGCACGAAGCACTGTTGACGGCGCGAACCCTGCATTGCGGGTAAAATCCATATAGGAACTATGAGACGTGAATGAGAAATTCCGGTCCCCAGCGCATAGCGACTGGGTCAAAATTGCTAAGGCGGAGCGTAAAGGTTCTCCATTAGAGTCCTTGACCTGGGACACGCCGGAAGGGATCTCGCTTCAACCGCTCTACACTGCAGACGATCTCGCGGATCTACAATACCAAAATGGTTTGCCGGGTATTGCCCCGTTTGTCCGTGGCCCTAAAGCAACGATGTATGCGGGCCGACCATGGACCATTCGACAGTATGCCGGCTACTCGACGGCGGAGGAATCAAACGAGTTCTATCGACGCAACTTAGCGGCAGGGCAAAGCGGTTTGTCGGTTGCGTTCGATTTGGCTACACATCGCGGATATGACTCCGATCATGAACGCGTGCTAGGTGATGTTGGTAAGGCGGGGGTGGCGATCGATAGTATTGAGGATATGAAAATTTTGTTCGACGGTATCCCTCTAGACAAGATGTCCGTATCGATGACGATGAATGGCGCGGCACTGCCGATAATGGCCATGTATATTGCAGCTGCGGAAGAGCAAGGAATAAGTCATGAGACTCTGGGGGGCACTCTACAGAATGATATTCTCAAAGAGTTCATGGTCCGCAACACCTACATTTACCCGCCCGAACCCTCAATGCGTGTTGTTGCTGACATTATCGACTATACGGCGACTGAGATGCCTAAGTTTAATCCCATTTCGATATCCGGATACCACATGCAGGAGGCTGGCGCGACCTGCGTGCAGGAACTTGCATTTACGATAGCTGACGGTCTTGAGTACGTTCGTGCAGCGA
>CAYFFH010000116.1:0-8659 GCA_964342175.1 uncultured Enterobacteriaceae bacterium
GAACCCTGGGAGCAGACGGGGAAAGGTGGTCGAAATCACTGAGATGCTCAGAGCGTATTTTGCGACCACTAGAATAACCGATGGCCCCTCCAAATGTAGACTAATTATTCGATTGATTAATAAACTTGCATTTTTGTTTTTCTGCGGTTTTACTAGTGTTATGTGATGAAGATTCGTATCTTTGGCAAGTATTAGGCAAACTGATCACTGTTGATGCGATCTCCGGCACCGGAAAGGACGCTGAACAATTAATTCAACGCAGTTTTAAGCAGACTACGAATATATAGAATGCTTTTAGGAACTTTTCCACTAGTGAGGGCTTACATATGCAGACCCGATTGATTGACAAACAATGGTGCGAAAAATACCCAGATATAGGCAAAGGCCCTGTATCCACTGAACCGAACATTTGTCCCGAATATTTCGAGTTGGAGCGTGAGCGAATCTTTCGTCGACATTGGATCAACATGGGCAGGGTCGACGAAATACCGACGGCTGGGAAGTACTTTGTCCGCGAACTAGAAGTTTGCAAAGTCTCAATTCTCGTCGTCCGAGGTAACGATGATAAAGTTCGTGCCTTTCACAACGTTTGCCCACATCGGGGCAATACACTTGTTTTGGACGAACGCGGCCAATGCCCCGGCCGATTTGGATGCGGATTTCACAGTTGGGCTTTCACACCAGAAGGTGAATTAGCCTATGTGCCCGACGAAGAAAACTTTTTCGATCTCGACAAGAGCAAACTCGGACTCACTCCCATCAATTGTGACGTATGGGAAGGTTTCATTTTCATTAATCTTTCCCCTGAACCGAACGAAACGCTTCGGGAATTTCTCGGCGGAGTTGCAACGCAACTCGACGGCACTCCGTTTGAGAAAATGAGATTACTCAAGACCTACAAAGTCAAAGAAGACGCCAACTGGAAGACCGGGCTTGACGCGCAAAATGAGCTCTATCATCTCCCATTCCAGCACCGTTATACGATCGGTAACGCGCTAATTATGAAAGACAACAAGTTTTGTCGATTCGCGAATGTGAATCTTTACAACTATCACAGCGTGTGGTCGTGTGAATACAATCCAAACGCGACATCGCTGCCGACTGAAGAAGTTATGCAGCGTGTGGACAATGCACTTACCGACGTCCGGGTTAAGCAGCGGATCAGTGATTTCGACTGGTATCTCATTTTTCCGAATATGGCCCTTTTACTCTTTAATGGCGTATCCGGAGATTTTTTCATGACATATAACTTTTGGCCTGTTGCCGTCGACAAATGTGTCTGGGAAATGCGCTACCACTTCCCGATTGCAGAAAATGTAGGCCAACGCTTGGCTCAAGAATGGACCATATGCCGCCTACGGGATACATTGATGGAAGATGCCTTCCAGCATGAAAAGATTCAAAGCGGCCTTGCGGCGCGTGCCCGACCTGACATGGTAATGCAGGATGATGAAATAACTATCCGGTATTTTCACGAAGTTATCGAACGTGAAATGGCACGCGCGTAACGGATATGCCTACACTACCTGAACCCTTTCGAGACCTCGAACCGTATATGGATTGGTCACTACCTACAGAATCCGAGCGGATCGCGCGAAAAGCCAGAACTCCCATGGAGGAAATCATCGACTTTCATGGTGTGTTATCCAAACGACTAGAGGAGATAGTAGAGTATCTCAACCAATACTCGTATGGCGAAATGCCTCCCGATGCCCAAAGCCTGTGCGACATGGCTCTATCGCTAGTAGAAGTTTCTATGCTGGTAGAGATGTATAAGAATCCAGACAATTTGAATATGGTCGATGCAGACCGCTTTGTCGCGTACCAGTAGATTGGAGAAGGGTAACTTAATGATAGGGAAAACAGCATTAGTGACGGGGGGCGGTTCAGGGATTGGACGATCAGCCGCAATCGCCTTTGGCGCAGCCGGAGCGAATGTCGTCGTTGCTGACGTCGACGAACCGGGTGGTGAAGAAACAGTTGCTCTGATAGAAGGCGCTGAAGGAAAAGCTATGTTCGTACCCGCGGACGTCTCGAATTCCAATGATGTAGAAAGCATGGTCGAAGCAACCGTCGCGGCCTATGGCGGACTAAATTGCGCATTCAATAACGCAGGCATTCAAGGCGCACTCGATCAAACAGCAGATTGCACCGAAGAAAACTGGGATCGAATAACCGGGATAAATCTCAAGGGCGTATGGTTGTGCATGAAATATGAGATCGCCCATATGCTCAAAAACGGCGGCGGCGCCATCGTCAACAATTCGTCAAATTTTGGACTGGTAGGTTCAAACGGAATGCCGGCCTATTCCGCCGCCAAACATGGCGTTATTGGATTGACTAAAACTGCAGCGCTCGAATATGCACAATCCGGTATTCGCGTTAACGCGGTTTGTCCAGGACCGGTACAAACTCCTTTGGTAGATAAGATCTTAAGTGCACAACCGGATGCTGATAGCATCATCGATTCAATCAAGGAACGTGAGCCAATTGGCCGCTTCGGACAACCGGAAGAAATCGCGACTGCAGTCGTGTGGCTATGCTCGCCCGAGGCCAGTTTCGTCGTCGGAGCAATTCTCCCAGTTGACGGCGGTTTCGTTGCGCAATGACAGGACGCTGCAAAAGAGCCATTCCCAAACAGACACAATCTCTACGACGGGAGTAAAAGCAATGATCGTACAAACCGCAGAAGAAGGTAGGGAACACTTCGTCATAACCATGGATCAACACACGGCGCTGTCAGCCCAATTCGCCGCGCATTTTGGGAACGACGAGTTCGAAACCGTTAAACCACGAGAGCAAATGCTGCATATAATTGCTAACCATGATGTTGGCTGGCGAGAGCTAGACGCCTCGGCCCTGCGTGACCCAACAACCGGATTACCATATAACCTTGTGCAGACTCCGTTTGAGCAAATCGTTGCCACCAGTAAACTGTCGCCCGACCGCAACGGTAACACACACGCCTACTGCGAACTCATGTCTAGCATGCACAGTTGGGGCCTCTATAACGGCCGATATGGAATGTCAGAAAAAATGCTGCTCGATTCACTGGCCGCCGAGAACCGAGCCACCGCTGACGAGATGCTCGACAAAGAAAAGGATCGCCAAGATCGTCTCAAAGCGACACTAAAAGAAGATCCTGAGACTGCCGAATGGGTTGAAGATGAGCATCTTTTTCAAAACTACAAACAACTTCAATTCTTCGACACATTTGCGCTTTACTTTAATTGCGTCCAAGAAAGTGAACGCCAAGAAGCTTGTTTCTCTCACATACCGATGAGCGCGACTAAAGATACCAATGTCGACATTACGCCGATAGGAGCTGGGGAGTACGCGATGAACCCGTTCCCGTTCGATGCAGATGGTGTTGAAATGAAATTCGACGGGCGTTTCCTTGCGCCGGTCGAAGAGGGCGACGATGTTCGTGAGCAATTAAATGCAGTGCCCGTCACAACTCAGACCTTTCGACTCGTCGCGGCGTAGGTGTCACTAACTAGATTCGGGATAGTTGGTCACACGTCTCTTACGGCAGAGTGATCGTCGTAATACTGCGCGGAAATTAATTGTGTCTCCCATCTCACGGTCTCTATTACTTTGTGATCACGCAGGTTTTAAGCTTTCCCGCTAACCACAATATCTAATAGATAAGGCTGTTGGGATAAGAGCGCCCTACGCATCGCGTCAGCGACCGCGGCTGCATCGACTACAACCTGCCCTTCGATTCCCATGCCTTTAGCTATTGCGGAAAAATCCAAGACCGGTTCCGTCAAGTCCATGTGAGGGTACGGTTTGCTTGAGACCACGTCAAAGCGTCGGCGATAAATATCCAAGTTGTGTTTAAGTACTCGATATTCGCGGTTTGAGAGAATCACGAAAATAATAGGGAGTCGATGGTGTTGCGCGGTCCATAACGCCTGAATGCTGTACATTGCGGAACCGTCACCCGACAAAGCAATCACCCGCCTATGGGGAAACGCTATTTGCGTACCGAGGGAACCCGCTAAACCTTGGCCGATACCGCCGCCACGTCCCGCGAAATAATCGCCAGGTCGCTTCAGATCAAACTGACTCGCCACATCGCCGAAGGCCGTAACTGACTCGTCGACGATAACTGCATCATCGGGAACGACACTAGCTATCTCATGTAGCGCTCTGAGTGGAGCCATAGGTTCGTGATCCCATACTTTCTCGAGGTCGGCTCGAAATCGGTGAACTTTAAGATCATGCTCTTTGGATAACGTGGTGTTACGACTTTGTACACCGTCCCGAAAGGACTTGTCACCCAACGACAGTGTGGCTACAAGATCCGACACTACACCTCGTATATCGCCGGTTATCCCAAGATCCAAAGGAAAGTTAAATGCGAGCTGTTGGTCATTATTTTCGATCTGGATTATTTTAGCCCCTGGGGCAAACGGGCTGATTGTGTCGTGCCAGATATCTTCGAAAAATGGTCCCCCTAACAACAACACAAGGTCATACTCTCCAAGTACCTTAGCAGTATCCTTGGCGGCAAATGGCACACGCCCACGATTACTCGGATGTCTGCTGGGGAACGAAAGCTGTGCCCGCAAACCCTCACGGTAAACCGGTGCGCCTATTGCCTCTGCCAGTGCGACAACACTATCGAAGGCCCCTGACCGCGCGGGATCATCGCCTGTAACGATAGCCGGGTTTTGACTAGCCAGAATAAGATCCCGAGCTTCGCCAATAGCCTTAGCGCTTGCTATAGCTGAAGTTAAGCGACCGGATGTCGTCACACCAATGGCCGTTTCCTGCTCCATTACGTTTACCGGCAACGCAACAAAGACGGGGCCTTTTGGATGTTCATTAGCAATCTTAAAAGCCCGTTGCATTAACGGCCCTAACTCATCGGCACTATTCGGTTCGGCGCTAAATTTGGTCACAGGGCGCGCCATAGCAACAAGATCATGGGATAAAAGCGGATCGCGCAATCGCATCCGAGTGTCTTGCTGCCCAGCCGTAATGACGAGTGGTGAATTTGACTTGAGCCCGGCATATATCATGCCGATGGCATTACCGAGCCCGGGTGCCACATGCAAGTTTACCACCGCCACCTTGCCACTAGCCTGGGTGTAGAAAGTCGCCGCACCAACTGCGACACCTTCATGTAGAGTGATGTAGTATTTAAGCTTCGGGTAATCTATCAAGCGATCGAGCAACGAGTTCTCAGTCGTGCCAGGATTACCAAATATGCACTCAACACCGTGAGCTTCCAACGACTCCATAAACACCTGACCGCCACGCATAGTGCTCTCCCCCTAGCTATAGATCATGATTGACCTAAGAATATCCGCGAATCTGTGCGTTTCAATTTTTAGATGCGACGGGACGCAAACCTATACTAATTTGTCACGCAAACTCCGGCACCAAGGACAGAGGCAGGCTTTTCATCACAACGCTTATGCCAAGCAACCACGTTTTTGAACTCATCTACCCCTACGTGATCCCACGCCGCATATCCCCACTCGATACAACCTACCCAGGGAAAGGTCGCGATATCGGCGATAGTATACTGATTGCCAACAAGGTAGTCGGTTCCTTCAAGACGCGCGTCAAGCACCCTGAGTAAACGTCGGACCTCGCTCCGGTAACGCTGCTCTGGATAAGGGTGTGTGCATTTCTCGCCGGCATATTTATAGAAATGTCCAAATTGCCCAAACATTGGTCCAATCCCACCCATTTGGAAGTGCAACCATTGGTCGGTTTCGCATTGTAGCCTAGGTTCGCTCGGCATGAGTTTACCGGTCTTGCGTGCAAGATAGGTAAGGATCGCCCCAGACTCCATTATATGAATCGGCTTTCCGTCGGGGCCGTCGGGATCAGTGATCGCCGGGATCTTTGAATTCGGATTAACGGCAATAAATTCCGGTGTGAATTGGTCCCGCTCTAGGATATCAATCCGGTGGGCATCGTAGTCAAGCTCCAGCTCTTCCAACGCAATCGAAACTTTACGGCCGTTTGGCGTTGGAAATGAGTACAATTGAATGTTGGAAGTTGACATATTTATTTCCTATATTGCTGGTTCTTCTATCACAGATTCCGGAAACGGAGACGACTATACTCGCCTGAAGTTTTGACGCTCATTAAATTCAGTTCGCTGCTAAAGCGCGCGTTGATAGCGACTGGTTGTTGATCAAATCCATAACTTGTTGTGGGCCGACCGGCGTGACCATAGGCACTAGCTTTCCATCATACTCAGACAATGCGTCGGCAACTGCGTTCGATAAAGCAATGTGAATCGACAACATCGCGGATTCCCCCGCCCCCTTAAATCCTCCTTCTGTGCCAGGTGAGGGTGTTACGACATGCGCACATTCGATATCCGGGATCGTCATCGCATTTGGTAATAGGAAGTCCATAAACGACGCATTCTTAAGTTGACCACTAACATCGTAGTCCAATGATTCTAACAAACCCATTCCGATGCCCTGCGACACACCACCTCGCATTTGTCCATCGACGACTTTCGGATTAATCATGTTGCCGCAATCTTCGACCGCAACGATGCGCTTAACATCTATCTTTCCCGTGTCCGGGTCTAGTTCAATAGATACCGCATGTGAACCGTTAGCATAGGCCGCCGGTGGATCGTAATGCCGGGTCGAACTCAAGGTTGGTTCTACTTCGTCTTCATCCGGTCGCTTAAATCGGTCGAAGTAGGTGATGTAGGCGATTTCCGCAACCGTCATACTCCGATCAGCAGAACCCTTGACAAAAATCTTGCCCTGATCGATAGCGAGGTCGGCTGCATTCGCCTCCATCACGTGGGCCGCGATCTTAAGTAACTTGTCCCGCACATCAGTGGCGGCACGAATAATTGTCCCTCCGCCAATCACGGCACTCCGACTCGCAAAGGTCCCCATCCCATACGCGCCTGTGGCCGTGTCACCATCGAGCACGACAACATCTTCGATGCAGACCCCCAGTGTTTCTGCGGCGACTTGCGCTAGCGTCGTCTTTAACCCTTGTCCGTGGCTGAACTGACCACTTCTAACGGTAACCTTACCCGTTGGATCCATTTCAACGGTGGAAGTGTCATGTAAGGTCCCTTGGAATCCGCTTTCTGCCGCAGTCCGACTCCCCCAATTCGTCGGCTCAACAAAAAACGAAATCCCAATACCTCTGAGTTTACCGCCAGCGGTAAGTCGAGGCCGTTTCTTCTCACCGAGGTAGCCGGACATTTCCATACAAGTGTCCAAAACTTTGTGGTAATCACCGCTATCATAGGTTTGCTTGGTTGCACTTGTATAAGGAAACTCCTCTTTGCTGATAAAGTTTTTTCTATATATATCAACAATGTCGAGGTTTAATAATTTTGCACCTTTAGTCAATACCATCTCACGCGCGTAACAACCAGCTGACCAACCGACTCCTCGATACCCCCCGGTGGCCATTTTATTCGTCATCGCGACTATAGTTTCATAGCTAACATTCTGTACTTTGAACGCTCCTGGCGATCCATTATTGCCGACCACGGACTCGATCAGTCCCGACCATGGATAAATTGAATATGCCCCTGAATCTCCGATGTTTTTAGTCTTCATCCCAACGATCGTGCCATCGTTTTTGAAGGCTATCTGAACGTACATCGTGCACTGCTTCGCATGAGCCGTGCTGAGCAGATGTTCACGCCGATCTTCAGTCCACTTAATCGGCTTTCTGATCTCTTTCGCTAACCATGGCAGAATAAAGTCTTCCGCAAAAAAATGAGCCTTTTGTCCAAAACCACCGCCAACAGTCGGTGCGATAACCCGTATAGTTTGCTCCGAAATACCAAGATTGAACGCAAGATACGTACGCAAAGGATAAGGCATCTGAGTCGATGACCACACGGTCAGTGTTTCGTCCCAGTTCCAACTAGCAACGACTCCGCGGGTTTCAATCGGCGCGGCCGAAGTGCGCCCTGTTGCGATCTTTTCACTTACCACAAGATCGGCCTCAGAAAAGGCCTTGTCCACATCTCCGTTACTAAACGAGTCGCTATAGTAGATATTACTGCCAAGCTCTTCATGGAGTAGCGTCGCATTGGGTTTCATTGCATCCTCAACGTCGTTATATGCAGGCAAGGTTTCGTACTCGACGGAGATCAAATCGACGATGTCTTCTGCCACATATCTAGTTGGAGCAACCACTACCGCAATAATTTCACCAACAAAACGCACCTTATGCTTCGCTAGAAATGGTAGCGTCACGGGTTTTAATGTCCCTCGCACATTTGGCGGGACGGTTGTCACACCTGAATCAAAGTCGCCAGCTGTCATGATTCGGACGCAGTCCGGGTGTTGTTCAGCAAGGTCGAGCTTGAGGTTTTTTATCAGTGCGTGCGCATGAGTGCTTCTGAAGAAAGCGACCTCAAGCATGCCGGGTAATTTAATGTCATCGACATATTTGGCCTGCCCCATCAAGAACTGTGGATCCTCACTGCGCTTCCGGGGGACACCGATGTACTTCGTCACTCCTGTCATAGCTTCAGGTTGGTTCATAGCAATATTCCCGTTCTAATAACGACATTGTACTCCGCGTGGGCGTGCAAACCAGGGCCGTTACGCTACCGCTGATAGCACAATATGACTGTCACACAACAAAACTTCTCGGCGGGTATAATATGGGGATAGACTTTAAAGCTGGAGCC
>CAYFFH010000117.1:0-8637 GCA_964342175.1 uncultured Enterobacteriaceae bacterium
GGCCCACTACCCGTTCCAACTTCTTCGCCAATGTATAGCATTGGCGCTTCGTCGCGTTCACCTTCTCCAATAACGACTGTTCCGTTAATATCGAGGCTGTTAAGAGCTTTCCTCATTGCATCAACAGCCACCTGATCTGCGGCTCTTTCGTCACCCCTGCCCATCAGGCGCGAAGCGGCAAGCGCGGCGGCTTCTGTAACACGGACCGCCTCTAACGCGAGATTTCGGTCCATCTTGCCGGTTTCAGCCATCGGTTAATCCCCTAAATTAATAATGAAACGCCTAAGATAATTAAAATTGTTCTATTCTAATCATACACGGAGGCTCTACAACACTGTCTAGTAATTCGATTCGCGTAAGCGCCCGTTGGATTGCTTCCTCTCGTGTCTCATGAAGTGTTAAAACAACCGGAACAGAACCTTCATGGGTTAGCCCACGTTGAAGCAATGCTTCTACGGACACCTCCTCATCACGCAATGCAGCCGATATGTCTGCGATAACACCGGGTCTATCGACAACCGTTAAACGCACATAATAAGGTCCGACACGTTCACTAATAGATATTCTATCAAATGCCTTCAACCGTGTTACCGGCACTGAAAATGCTGGAAAAACCCGGCCACGGGCAATGTCTACTATATCCGCTATAACCGCCGTGGCTGTCGGTCCGGCACCTGCCCCCTCACCCTGCAGAACACTCGTCCCCAATTCATCACCCACCGCAACTACAGCATTAAAGACACCCTCTATATGAGCGAGCGGCGTATCCTTTGAGACCATGCAAGGATATACACTCTGCTCTATTCCGTTGTCGTTCTTCCTTGCAATCCCAAGCAACTTAATTCGAAAACCAAGTTCGTCCGAAAACGAGATATCTGCTGGCGTGATATGACGAATGCCCTCCACATGAACTGCAGAAAAGTTGACCTGCGAGCCAAAAGCCACACTTGCTAATAAAGCAAGCTTATGTGCTGTATCGGTTCCATCAATATCAAATGTTGGGTCTACCTCGGCGTAACCAAGTTCTTGAGCTTCAACAAGAACGTCAGAAAATGAGCGTCCCGTCTCCCGCATGGTTGTTAAAATATAATTGCAGGTTCCATTTAGAATGCCATAGATACTCGAAACGTGATTACCAACAAATCCCTCTCTCAGGGCTTTTATAATTGGAATACCGCCGGCGACAGCGGCCTCATACGCTAACGCCACCCCAACCTTCTCCGCCGCCTCGGCTAACGCCATTCCATGCTGCGCCAAAAGCGCCTTGTTCGCGGTCACCACATGCCGACCAGCCGCAAGCGCACTTTCACACACCGCCTTCGCTACTCCGTCTTCTCCACCGATTAGTTCGACCACAACGTCGACCTCGGCCGCAACGGCCATTTCGCGCGCGTCGTCAAACCACGTCAAACCCGTGATATCGACACTACGTTTTTTGTGCCTATCCCGTGCAGATACAGAAACCACGTCAATCTTCCGGCCGCATCTTTCAGCTACCAGATCTTGTTTTTCCTGAAGAATCTTAACAACAGAAGAGCCAACCGTACCCAGCCCAGCAATCCCAATGCGCAGTGGGTCTATCATATGGGTTCTGCCCCTGTCTTGGCCCGCGCGAGCGCGTTGTCAGAATCTCCCAAAAAACGCTTAATATTGCGTGCGGCCTGCCGTATGCGCTGCTTATTTTCAACCAAAGCAATCCTAACAAATCCATCACCGTATTCACCAAAACCTAGCCCAGGAGACACTGCGACCTGAGCTTCACTAAGCAATAATTTAGAAAACCCTAGCGAACCAAGATGAGAAAATTGCTCGGGAATTGGTGCCCATACAAACATGGTCGCTGATGGAACAGGCAAATTCCAACCTGCTTGCCCAAAAGATTGCACCATCACATCACGGCGGCTCTTATACAGGTCACGAACCTCTTCGACACATTTTTGTGCACCATTCATTGCCGCTGTCGCAGCAACCTGGATTGGAGTAAAAGCACCATAATCAAGATAGGACTTGATCCGCCCCAAGGCTGATATGATTTTTGAATTACCGCTCGCAAATCCGATACGCCAACCAGGCATCGAGTACGTTTTGCTTAAAGATGTGAACTCAACTGCGATATCCTTTGCACCTTTTACTTGAAGGATCGATGGCGGCGGCTTCCCATCAAAATAAATCTCAGCATACGCAAGATCGGAAATAATAATGATGTTCTGTTTTTTGCAAAAAGTAACAACTTCCTCATAAAAGGAGAGATCTACCGCCATAGCGGTCGGGTTCGCTGGGAAATTAAGGACAAGTGCCAATGGAGCAGGCACACTATATTCAACCGCTCGCTGTAACTCGGCCAAGAAATCGACATCGGGGTTTACTGGTACATGTCGAAGCGCGGCACCTGCTATAATAAACCCGTAGGCATGGATCGGATAACTCGGATTTGGCACTACAATAACATCACCAGGTGCCGAAATAGCCTGCGCTAGATTAGCAAACCCTTCTTTTGATCCCAATGTAACAATAGTCTCGCTCTCTGGGTCCAAATCTACGCCAAACCGGCGAGCGTAATACTCTGTGTTGGCTCGGCGAAGACCGGGAATTCCTCGTGACGTAGAGTAGCGATGGGTTCTCGGGTCGGCGACAGTTTCGACTAACTTATCGACTATATGTTGGGGGGTGGGAGAGTCAGGGTTTCCCATACCGAAGTCCAAAACATCCCCGCCAGCCCCCCTTTCTCGGGCTTTCATTTCATTGACTTCAGCAAAAACGTATGGTTGCAAACGCTTTACGCGGTGGAATGTGTTGTCCATCGCTTTTTCCGTTATTTCAAATCTTTTAGTTTACGAAATATACTTCCACTCTCTGATTACCTGCATCGCCCGCCGGCATAATCTCTGAGTAGATTGGTTTTGAATCTGATATAGCGGACACAAACAGTGCTTCAGAACTAACTCCCTGTCGTACTAGTTCGCGGGCAACAACATTAGCACGTTTTAAGGAAATATTAAAATTAACCATGTAATGTTTAACCATAGTCATATCGCGCGTTCTGCTGCTCGCATGTCCGTCTATTCTCAATGCACCCCCGCGCTGACGATAGGCTTCAGCTATTTTTCGAAGTACAGATCGAGCGTCTTTTGTCAGTACAGATGACCCCGACGCAAATCTTACAGTCGCTCCCCGTTTCTTTGTATAAACGGAACCTGGCGACTGCGTACCCGGTACCGCAGGCAGCGCAGAAAGTCCTTTTTGCATTTCTGGAACAACTTTTTCACCTTTCGCAATCGCGATATCGGAAGGTGGTGCGCCAAATATTGGATTGCCCACACGGGCGCGTGAAATTACACGCGAGTTTGGTCGTTTAATTAATGGTTGTGCTTTTAAATTTAAATTAACCGCACGCTCTTTTCTTTTAGACCCAGTCTCTGACGCTGGGGACTTTGACAAACCCCCACTTCCTCGTTTGCGTTCGACCGCACCAGGTTTCGATTTAATCTTAGACAAAGAAAGCTTTAAACTGTCTCCGGGTTTAGGGCTCGAGACTTTTTTTGGCAGCCCTTGCCGCAAAAGCCTTTTTCGCGAATAGCGAGCATTTTGGCGGTCCGCTAACAAGGCATTAGAGACGCGCTTTCTTTCGTCCACTGTTGACGCCTTTGGTCGCTTAGGTACCGACGAAAGATTGGGAAACTTCTTGTATTTGGTCAAGTCCGCACCCGAGTTTAATTGCGCACCTTTTGATTTTTGTCCGTTCTTCTCGTTTCCCTTAATTAGGCCCGCGGCGCCTTCATACCACTCAACCGGGTTAGCCCATTCGGGAACCGCCGAGCATCCGTTCAATAATGTCAGAGGCAAAATAACAACTGCTGCAACCGCATATTTCATGTGTCCCGAAAAATTCCCTTTATCGATCCGGTTTACTCTCATATACGTCAAACCTCTGTTTTAAATGGTTTTATTAAATAGACCAAAATATACTTTCACATATAAAGGAATTGTGCGTCGCAATATTCTAAACTATTACTTTGTCTAATTTGTTCAATCTTACGTTAAACTACTCAGTAACTCTACACACCAAGTTTTCCAATTCTACCCCATGATGGAAAGCACAATAAAAGACTGTTACCCCGGCCATTCATCGCTCAAACATTAAAGGACTTTGTCATATGTGAAAAGAAAACGCTCCTTCTCAGGAAAGGGGCAAAAGACCGACAACTAGTGACGACACACTGTTGTCACCTTACCCACAAACTTCACTATCACAATGATCCCATAAACGCTACCAAACCTTTCACAGATTATACTAACTATTGACCATTAAACCCCAGAAATTTATCGGAATCCCACACTTGCTATAGAAGAACTAAACGAATTTATTTCAACAGAGGGATAACTATCTATTTAAAGAAAGAAGCTAAACACTAGGAATAGGGGATAGTGGTGAAAGACGGCTTGATGACCAAACAGTGAATGACCATGTACCTCTTCATTGCTAGACGAAGGCCCATCTTTTATACGTGAATGCTGAACGAGTAGCGTCAACAGTTAGATTGTTCGTAAGTAATGGTTTCTTCGGCCGGTCACTCTGCACAAAAAATTAGGTTGCCGCGAATAAAAGTTGCATTTCCGGAAACACACATCACCGAGTTACGGCTGACCCTATTCATGTTTACCGGGATTCCAACCCACATCACCTATGGTCTGGTTAGCAAATTCCTTGGGCGCGTCTTCCAATGCTGTAGCGAGCGTATCATTCCAGCGATTGAAAAAACCGTAGACCGATATTACAGACAGAATTTCAACAACCTGATAATCGGTATAATGTTCTTTCAACTCTACGAAATCCCCATCAGATACCATATTAGGAACTGAAGCAGCAGCCTGGGCAAACCGGAGAGCACAACGTTCGGCCTCAGTAAAAAGCGGACTTTTTTCGAATTTCCATATTGCAGCGATTTTGTTTTCCGACGCTCCTGCCTGGCTCGCTATACCGCCGGTGTGTGCAACACAATACATACAACCTGCGGCAAGGCTTGCGGCATTACCAACCAGATATTTTAGTTCGGATGAAATCGATTGCTCTGTCTGCAAGCTAATCGCCTTAAACATAGCATTTATTCCACTTAATAACTCGGGTTTGTGTGCCATAATCCTTTGGGAGTTTGGCAGAAAACCTAATCTTTCGATACTCGGTTGCATGATTTCCAGTGCGTCGCCGATTTGTTCATCGGTGAGAGGGTCAATGCGATTCATAAAATGATGCTCCTAGCTTACTTTAGCCAAACTGGTACCAGAAAGCGGTATGTCCGAAAAGCCTCGAGCAGCGACATAAACGGGACAACACCGCGGAACCTATTAGGGCTCGAGTACCTTCTTTTTTTCTATGTTTCTGAACTCTGTATCAAATTCTTTTGCACGTTCAGAATAGGTCTCCACGGTCCAATCAAAATTGTTAATCTCTTCCATGGTAAGGCTTCGCATTAACTTGGCGGGACGCCCAGCCCACAATTCTCCCGACCTTACAATCTTACCAGCAGTCAACAAGGCACCAGCCGCGAGCATGCCATGTGTCTCGATAGTGCACTGGTCAAGAACAATCGACCCCATACCCACGAAGGACCCGTTTTGAAGGTTGCAAGCATGAAGTAAAACCATATGGCCTATGGTTACGCCGTCCCCGATATAAGTGCCTTGGTATTTTGAGTGCACGTGAACCACGGAACCGTCTTGAATATTGACCCTTTTACCGATACGGACAGGGTTATCATCAGCGCGAATTACCGTATTAAACCAAATCGACGAACCGCTACCAATTTCGACGTCACCAATAACTTGCGCACCGGGTGCTATAAAAACGTCTTCTGCTAGTTTTGGCCATTTACCATTGTAGGGTAAAACGCCCCCTTCAATTCTAGACATCAAATGTTCCTTCACCCAGGTGTTAGGCCAACCCGGCCCTCTCATCTAATCCCAGCATAAGATTCAAGCACTGGACCGCTTGCCCGGAAGCACCCTTGCCAAGATTATCAAGCTGTGCCGCTAAGATAACTTGTTGGTCGTCCTTGCTTCCAAAGACATAAAGGTGCATTTGATTTGTATTATTCAACTCTTCTGGATCCAGCAAACTAACATGCTCTTCGCATACCTCCTTGCTCGCCACAGAAACAAATGTTGCGTCACCATAGCGGGCCTCTAGGGCACTCCGGATATCATCAACCGATGGCTTCCCCCGCAAATTCCACAATTGAAGTGGCACTTGAACAATCATTCCCTGTCTGAAACGCGCTACGCTGGGGCTAAATAGGGGAGCTTTGTCTAGCTTGGCATAATATCCTATTTCGGGAACGTGTTTATGTGCCAGGGACAAGCCATAGGCAAACCAAACGCTCCGAATGACATCCTCATTGGCGCTATCCTCCATCCGATTAATAAGTGCTTTACCACCCCCGGAATAACCGGATACGGCGTTGATCGTTAACGGATAATCAACCGGAATGATTTTCTCTTCAATTAAAGGCCGAATTAATGATATCGCGCCGGTCGGATAGCACCCGGGGTTTGAGACTCTTTTCGCATCGCAAATCTTTAATGCCTGTTCTCTCTGAAGTTCGGGAAAGCCGTAAACCCATCCTTCGCTTATCCGGTGAGCATTAGATGCATCAATGATACGGGTGCTTCCATCGTTGAGTGTTGAAACAGTGTCTCGCGCAGCATTATCTGGAAGACACAGCACCGCTATATCCGCATCATTAAGCGCTTCATGACGGGCAACTTCATCCTTCCTCTGACCTTCCGGTAAATGGATAAGTTCTATTTCCATACGCGATTGAAGGAGTTGGCGAATTTTGAGACCGGTGGTGCCCTCTTCCCCATCAATAAAAATTGTTTTAGTCATAACTAGATCTCACTTTAATCGGAGTAACCCATAAACCGCAAAGAAAAAGGGCGTCCGCTAGGACGCCCACAAAGTTTGTGTTTGGCTGTCCCAGCCTTATCTTTTAGAAAATTGAAAAGATCGACGAGCCTTGCGTCTACCATACTTTTTACGTTCTACCGCCCTCGAGTCTCTCGTCAGAAAACCACCTTGTTTTAGCGTCGGCCGTAATGTTGGTTCAAAAAATGTCAACGCCTTCGAAATACCATGACGGACTGCGCCAGCCTGCCCCGACAATCCTCCACCGGAAACAGTGCACCAAACGTCATATTGAGTTAAGCGGTCTACAACCTGAAGAGGTTGATTAATGATCATCTGCAGAACTGGCCGTGCAAAATACTCGGGTCCTTTTTTCCCATTTACAGTAAGTCGACCGCTGCCCGGTTTTATCCAAACACGAGCTACCGCGTTTTTGCGCTTGCCTGTAGCATAGGCCCGTCCTTGAGCATCTATTTTAGGTTCACGCGGACCTGGTTGCAGAGGAGACGTAATATTCTCTTTACTCGCTTCCGTCCCTTCTTGCGAATCTATGTCTGAGGCTGCAGCTGCGGCCTCGACTTCGGCTACTGCCTTCTTTAGCGCATCACCAAGTGCGCCATCACCGGTTTCCTTATCTTGGTCAGCCATTTAACCGGCGCTCCTTTTGTTCTTAGAATTCATAGCCCCCACATCAAGAACTTCTGGGTTCTGAGCTTCGTGCAGATGCTCCGCACCCTCATAAACACGTAGTTTTGTCAGTTGCTGCCTACCGAGCTTCGTCTTCGGCAGCATCCTTTCCACGGCCTTCATAATAATCCGTTCACTTTTCCCCTCGGATATCAGCTTTTCAGGTGTTACCGATTTTATACCCCCTGGATAACCCGTATGACGGTAATATACTTTATCTGTCCTTTTTCTACCGGTCATTGCTATCTTCGCCGCGTTAACCACGATTATACTATCACCGCAATCTACATGCGGCGTGTATATCGGTTTGTGTTTTCCGCGGAGTATTTTCGCGCACACAGACGCGAGCCGACCAAGAACGAGGTCTTCCGCATCAACGATATACCACTTCGAGTTGATCTCCCCCGCTTTCGCGGAAATCGTTTTCATATTTTTATCCCAAAGACATCGCTACAAAATAACGAGAAAGGCTGGCGAATATGACATAAAACCTATTTGTGTCAACTAACAGTTTAAAAAACGATAAATATCAATGGAATGCTATGGGGTAATATAATACCATTTCTAAGATTGACAAAAATTTTAATAAAAAATTACACTTCTACCAGGGCAATTACCCTTGTGCTACACTGCGGTCCTATGACTGATCGCAGGATCAAGATATTTAATTTTGAATCTTACAAAATCCTTTAATTACATCAACGCGGATGGGAATAACGGTAAATGGACATCCCCACCAACCAAAAACAGCTCATTCGCACCGACCGGGACGGCGTTGCCACTCTAACAATGAACAGACCCGACACCCGAAATGCATTATCTGCAGACTTAATAGCCAACCTGCAGGCCGAATTTCGAGAAATCGCCAGTAACACTAATATCGGCGTCGTAGTATTATCAGCAAATGGTCCCGTTTATTGTTCCGGTCACGACCTGAACGAAATTAGACAAAACCAAAACCAAGCAGCTTATGAAAAATTGTTTACAGAGTGTTCAAAACTAATGCTTATGATAACGAAACTCCCGCAACCGGTTATAGCACGTGTCCA
>CAYFFH010000118.1:0-8512 GCA_964342175.1 uncultured Enterobacteriaceae bacterium
CCCGCACTCCGCAAGCCTACGCCGCAAGTTGTGCCAAATGTTCTGACGACGGACACGGTCAGAACGGTGATCGCCAGATAGAACTGGAGGAACTGTAGCCGGCCGCCGAGATCATCGCCCATCAACGCGATCGGTCCCGTATCGAGCAGGGTGTAATAACTGCCGACGACGGTCAGGATCGTGACCGAAAGCGCCGCGCCGAAGCGACCGAGGCGGAAGGTGGCGATGATCATGGGCAGGAACGGCAGGAACAGGAGCGGAAGCCGATCCTGCGAAAACACGAGAAACGCCACCGCGAGGACCGAGCATAGTGCCGCGACGGCTTCGATTACGCGCGAGCGCGACGCATTCTGACGCCAGTATGCGATATCGCCGCGCAGCAGCAGCGCGAAGAGCGGCGTGAAGGCAAGCGCGCCCAATCCATGCCCTGCGAACCAGCGCAGCCAGTTGAGCCAGAAGGGCTTGCCGGTCAGCTCCGCCACGAAGGCGCCGCCAAATGCGGTCAGTGCGGGCGCCGCGATCCCTGCGGCGAGGATAAAGGCGAACATGGCATCGAGCGAGTCGAACTTGGTCGCGCTGGGTTTCAGGACTCGCAGGATCAGCGCTCCGACGATCGCCTCGCTCATGTTGATGAAGGCGAGCGGCAGGGCGTAGCGAAGGCCGAAGCCGAATAGCGATGTCGCGGCGGTGCTTGCGAGCGCGCATGCCAAGATCGGCAAGGCCCAGTCACGGCGCGGGGTGATGGAAAGCTCTGCGAGAAGCCAAGCGTTCGCGATCCATATGAACGCCACGCCATTACCGAAGCGCGTGGTCGCGATCGTCGCGGACGCAAGCAGGAAATAGCCGAATGCTACTCTCAACCAGCGCGCGATGCGTCGTGAACGGAACCATTCCATTCGAAACGACTAAACCGTCGTGGTTAATTTACTCCTGCCGCAGCGATCCCGATGACTACGCGGGCACCCCTAGAATTCAGAACCACCGGGAGGATTGCGAGAACGCTTTAAAAGGTAACCGCGAACGGATAGCCCTCCCCCAAACTGCTATTGCGAACTATTCGCAAGCACCCTAGGGGCCCCTTCTACATTGAAGGAGTTTCCATGCATCGCTTCCTCGCCGGCGCCCTGGCGCTCGTCCTAGCCTCGCCGGCCTACGCCCAGAACGTCCAATCTTCAGACACCATCGAGACCGAGCAGGACGACAATCCATCCTCGGAAATCGTCGTCACCGCCGCGCGCTCGCAGCTTCCAGCGAGCGCGCTGCCGCTGACCGTGGACGTAATCGACAGCGAAGCGCTCGACCGGCAGGTCCTGGTGTCGGGCTCGACCGTCGATGCCGTCTCGGCACTTCTTCCCTCGTTCTCGCCGACGCGCGAGAAGCTGAGCGGGGCCGGCGAGAGCTTGCGCGGTCGGTCGCCCCTCTACGCGATCAACGGCATTCCCCAATCGACGCCGGTACGCGACGGGTCGCGCGATGGCTATACGATCGACCCGTTCTTCATCGATCGGGTGGAGGTGATCTACGGCTCCAACGCGCTTCAGGGTATCGGCGCGACCGGCGGCGTCGTAAACCAGGTCACGGTCGGCGCGCCGCGCGAGGACGGGGTGGCGATCGACGCGCTCGCCCAGATCACTCTGCCCGACGGGTTCGACGGCGAAGGGATTGGCGCCAAGTCGGGCGCGCTCCTAGGCTACCGTGCGGGCGCGTTCGATGCGAGGTTCGGCGCTACCCTCGAGCGCCGCGGAGCGTTCTTCGACGGAGCGGGCAACCGCATAGGTGTCGACGGCACACAGGGCGAGATCCAGGACAGCGACAGCTGGTCCCTCTTCGCGCGCCTGGGATACGAGCTACCGACCGGCGCGCGGCTCGAACTGGTCGCCAACCGGTTCGAACTGGAGGGAAATGCGAATTACGTGCTCTTGCCTGGGGACCGGTCGACCGACATACCCGCGACCAGCGTGCGCGGCGTGACGCCCGGCGATCCGCCGTCCAACACCGCACAACTGCTGTCCGCCTCGCTGACCGATACCGACCTCGGCGGCGGCACCTTCGTGCTGCAGGGCTTCTACAGCCAGACGAGCGACGTGTTCGGGGGCGGCGTCTTCGGCACGTTCCAGGATCCGGCGATCGATCCGTCCGGCACCCTGTTCGACCAGTCGGCCAATCGCTCGCGCAAGCTCGGCGGCAAGGTCAGCTACGAGCGCGCCGTTCCGGGTTTCGACGATCTGACGCTTACCGCAGGGTTCGACGCGCTGTTCGATCGGACCGAACAATCGCTCGTCCAGACCGACCGGGTCTGGGTCCCGCGCAGCGACTTCCGTAGCCTGGCGCCGTTCCTGCAGGGAAATCTGGCGCTCGCCGATGGCGTCGTTCGCCTGGCGGGTGGCCTGCGCTACGAAAACGTCGAGCTTTCGGTCGACGACTTTCGCACGCTCGCAAGCTACGGGGCGGTCGAGGTCGAGGGCGGGTCGCCATCCTTCGAGGACGTGTTGTGGAACGCCGGCGTGATCGTCGAACCCGTCAACGGACTGCGCGCCTATGGCAGTTACGCGGAAGGGTTCACCATCGCCGATGTCGGACGCATCCTGCGCGGCATCACGCAGCCCGGCGTCGATGTCGACGACTTCCTCTCGCTCGAACCGGTCGTGTCGAACAATCGCGAGCTCGGTCTGGAATGGAACCGCGGCGCGCTCCAGGCCTCGGCGAGCTATTTCTGGTCGTCGAGCGATTTCGGCTCGTTGCTTGTACTGCGAAACGACGTGTTCGAGGTCGAGCGGCAACCGATCAAGATCGAAGGGTTCGAGGCGAGCGTCAACTGGAAGACGCCGGTGCCGGGCCTGTCGCTCAGCGGCGGCTATGCCGACCTCGCCGGTCGTACCGATGGCGATGGCGACGGATCGGTCGACGAGGATCTCGATGGGGCGAACATTTCGCCCGACCGGATCAATCTAGCGGCCGACTATGCCACAGGCCCGCTAAGCCTGAGCGCCCAGGCGCGGTTCTACCTGTCCCGCGAGTTCAACGACGCGGCCACTGCGACCGACTTCGAAGGTTACACCCTCCTCGACGCCTTCATCGCCTATCGCACCGATATCGGCGAGTTCGCGCTCGCCGCGTCCAATCTCACCGACGAATTCTACGTGACCTACGACAGCGACACGGTTCGTGTGACCGACAACAGCCGCTTCTTCTCCGGACGCGGACGGACCTTTACGCTGAGCTGGCGCGGCGCGTTCTGATGCGAGCGCTCCTCTGGCTGCATCGCTGGACGGGCGGCATCGTCGGCATCCTCCTGGCCATCATCGGCCTTTCCGGCACGGTGTTGCTGTGGGAGGATGCCTGGATCATGCTGCCGGGCGCCGACGAGCCAGTGATGAACGATCCCGCAGCGCTTGGAATCGTCATCGAACGCGCGCTCGAGGCCGGTCCCGATCTTTCGCGCATCACGTTCGCGGGCGAGGAGATCGGTCTCCACCAAGCGATCTACGCCGACGGCGGCGGCGCCTATCTCGCCCAGGACGGCACGGTGGTCGAGCGTTGGGACGGCATGTGGGAACGGCCCGAACTGTGGCTGTTCGATCTTCACCACTATCTGTTCGTGGGAGATACGGGAAAGATCGTGACCGGCGTGCTCGGTTTTCTGCTGTTGGGGTTCAGCATCACCGGCATTATCCTCTGGTGGCGCACTCGCAAGACTTTCCACTTTCGACTCTGGCCCGCGCGCTTCACCAGAAGCGCTATCGTACGTCATCACCGCGATCTCGGCGTAATTGCCTCGCCGTTGCTGATCGTCGCGGCGTTCACGGGTGCCATGATGGTGTTCCCTGCGGTCGCCGCGTGGCTGCTTTCGCCGCTGGCTGGCGAGAAGGCGGAATCCCCACTTCCGGACGATCTGGCTGTGGTCGACGCGCGAACCGACTGGCGGCGCGTGACGGCCAATGCGCAGGCGAGCTATCCCGGCGCCGAAGCGCGTCGCATCATGCTGCCGGGCGAACCGGGCGCGCCGATCGCCATCCGCTACCGTCAGTCCTTCGAGTGGACGCCGAATGGACGGAGTTACGTCTGGGTAGCACCGGACACGGCCGAGGTGGTGGCGGTCGAAGATCCGGCGACGAGCGACACGGCATCGGCGATCACGGAAAAGTTCTATCCGATCCATGCAGCCAAGGTCGGAGGGCTCGTCTGGCGAACCGCGATGACGTTCGCCGGTCTCGCTCTCGTTCTCCTGGGTCTGCTTTCAAGCTGGAGTTTTTGGTTCGTACCCAAGAGCAGAGGCTGATGCCCGAGATTGCGATCTTCCGAGGTCTCCGTTTCTCTAGAACAGAGTCAGAGGCATTTCGCGGCGGGTGTTTCTACTATCTCTGGTGGGCTGCGAGAGGCGACTCCCAGTTCACCTCGAAATCCAGCGCGTAGAATTCGCCGCGATCCGAGATGCCATTGTTGCGGCAAAAGCGCTTCCAAAGTTCGAGGGTAATGTCGTGGAGGCCATAGGGTTGAAGAGGCCGATCGCCACCGCCGATGAAGAGCCGTTCGCTGCCGCTCTCGCCATCAAAAGTGCGGGTTCCGATGCGTTTCAAAACCGTATTCGCGTGGGCGCAGCCAATGACGAAATCCGCGAATACGGCGGACTCGAACCTCGCGAGCCAGTCGCCTAGCAAGCTCGCGTCGTCGGGTTGGCACATCCGTTCGAGCGTGAGGCGGAGCGGATCCTGCCAGTGCCGGAAATGCTCTCGCCACCATCTGTACCACAGCCCGAAATCGATGTTCTCGATCGATCGACCGTGAGTTTCGGCCTCTTCGAGCGCTCGTGAAGCGGTCGTCTCGGCCATCTCGATGAGGTTCGTCTCGATCCGCCGGGACACGGCGTCGAGCGAGACGTCGCGCAGCATGAAGGCGACCTGACGCTGCCAGTGAAAGGGCGGGATGCGCGCGAAGTCGAGCGCTTGACTCCAAGGGTTGGTGCGCATCGCGCGCATCCAGGCATCGGCGGGAAGATCGACCGGCTCCGAGGTCGGAGCATGTTCGCGCGCCAATTGGCGGGTCTGTCGGTCTTCGATCGCCTTTAGTCGTGAGATGTACTGGTCCTCGTCGCCATAGATCGGGTTCTCGAAACGCGGATAGGTCGAGGGGCGCGCTGGCAGGGGGGCGGCATGCGGGAAGGTCGTGCGGAATTCGCGGTAGAAGAAACGAAGCACGGCTTCGTCGCCGGCGAGATAGGCCGGATCGCAGAATTCGAATTCGGCGAGCCATCGTGCTTCCTCAGCCACCATGGCCGGATCGAGCTCGTCTTCGATCGCTGCGTTGGCGATCCCGTTCAAAAGGAACCAGAGAAAGCTCTGCGCGCCTGCTCCGTTGCGCAGCAATCTGTCGCGAAGCCATTCGAGATCGACGTCGCCTGCCAGCGTTTCGAGAAACCCCTCGTACCTCTCGAGCAGTTCGTCCTGAAAGTGTTCGCGGTAGTCGTCGTAGGTCAGTAGCATTTTACGATCGGCAGGAGCTTTCCTGGCCAGTCCGCGATAGCTCGCCTCGATCGTGTCACGCGTACCCTCGAGTATGGGCGCGAGCTTGTCGATCACCGTTTCGGGACGCGTGTCGCGCATGAGAATTGCGGCCATCTGGACCCAGGACAGAGGGCTGATCCAGTCGTGCGGAAACCAGTCGGACCAGACGTTGCGCTGCTCGATGAGCGAGCTGAAATATCGCGGGAGCGATGAAGTTCGAAGTTCGACAGACACCAAGCGGGGAAATCTCCCTGATTCTCGTTGGGAGGCGGGCCGAAGCCGGGTGTTCGTAACCCGGGCTCTCGCGCGAGCGCTGCCGCCTTTAGGCGAAGCCCTGGACATGCGCGACAGCCACCCGGCCGATATTGCTATCGACCGGCTGAGAGGTCCGGAGGTTACGACGCCTCACCCGCCGGGACACACCGACAGGCGAAGATCGGATTAGAATATAAAGATGATGCGGGAAAGTCGTTACGCAGATTTTGACCGACGTATGCTGGGGACGGTCGCGGTCTAGGCTATCTGTCCGGTGCGCTTGTAATTCGAAATCGCGTCGAAGAAGCCTTTGGGATTTCTCAGTTCCATATCCAGCGCCATTTCGAATGGCGCTGCTTCGAGATCCGCCAGGAACTTCTCCGGCCACCGGTTCCGAGACTCCCACAGAACGGTCGATTTTTCGTAACCGTAGAACCAGGAAAGGTGACCCAGCAGTTCCGCGCGGCTTCGCTGGAAAAAAAGCCTCGGCAGGACATCGGTTTCGTCGAACAATGCTCCGATCGTCGCCGAGATCCGCATCGCGAGCGACGACACGGCAACAAGCATGGGATGACAGATCGGCGAAGGCTGCGTCACGTGCATTTGATAGAATGGCAGGGCGAGGGTCTCGAAGTAGTCGATCCCGCGCAAACTGCCTTTCCGCCTGTAATCGACCTCGTAAAGCAGCTCGAATAGGTCGCAGTAGGCGGCCAGAAACTTTCGTCGGGCAATCTTGCCGCGTGCGAGAATTCGGTCGGGTTTTCTGATCACGACCTCCTTCACCTTTCTTTCGAATTGGACCAGCGCCTTCCATGCCGTCAGTCCGATGGGCTCGGCGCGAAGGACCGGTTTCTGAGCCCGGGTCAGCGGAAAGCCACAATGCTCGCAATATGGTCCGGGCCAATGGGAATTTCGGAAGCCGTGCGAATAGCTTGTTCTCCGGCAGGTCGAGCAATTGCCCTCCAACGGCCAGGCATGTTTTGGGCAGACGGTGTGAATCGACAGCAACCAGTCTCGGCGGACATATCCCGAGATGCCGTATCGCATGTCTTCGGAAAGGCAGCGGGTGCACCACCTAATACGGACGTCTGTCCGGTCCTTGCGTTTCCCGCCGAACACATATTCATGGTGCGGGTCCCTGGCCCAGCGGAGGTATTGAGCCTCGATACCGGGATAGCGATGCCAAAGCGTTGCATGGCGAAGCTCTTCGGGATCTATCGCGAAGATCGCGGCGACTTGTTCGAGCCACAGTCTGCGCGGCCGTATGTCGGGGTGCACCATCGGCCCGTCATTGACATGATAATGTCTGGCTGTCGGGCGTTCGATCCTGGGATGGAGCGCCAGTTCACGGTCAAGCCAGGACGAAATGCATTCGTCCGGCAACGGTCCGCGGCTCTTCACCCCGCCTCGCCGAAAAGATAGCCGGCGACCGCATGATCCTCAGATTTTTGGACTTCCATCGAGACGAGCGGCAAAAGCAGATTCTCATCGCGCAGACTGCCGAGGTCGATCTGTTCGCGTCTCGAAACGATGGCGGCGATCGCCAGCGCTTCGAATAGCCGGAATATCCTTCCGGTCACGCCAGCGGTCATCTTGATGACCTCGTCCTGCATTTCGGAAGTCGTAAGATCCGACGGCTCGCGAAGCGGAAGGCTCATTGAAAAGGATACGAGAAGCTGTTCGAGCGCTCGGCCCTTTTCCCAATGATGCAGTTCGAACGATGCGAAGCGGTCGGCGAGGTTGGGGTCGGTCCGTATCGCGAGCCGCGCTCCCGTCGCGCCGGCACACACGATAGGAATGCGCAGTTGGTTCGTCAGGTATCGAATGCTGTTGAGAAACAGTTTTTGTTGGCGCGGCGTACTGCCGAGCATTTTGTCGATCTCGTCGAGCATCAAAACCCTTACGCCCGCATCGGCAAGGACCGCTATCACCTGGCCTCTTCGCTCACGCGCGGTGCCCGAGCTTCTCTGGCGATAATTAAGCTGGTCGAGGATGGCCTCGTAGAAGTCGATTTCGGTCGCCTCGGGCGGCATCTCGGCGAGAAGTACCGGAAGCGTCTCGCGACCGGTCTTCGTGTCGACCGACCACGGATGGCGTTTGTGGAATCGCTCGAGTATCTCGCTCTTCCCCATGCCCGTGGTCCCGTGGATGAGAAGACAGGGCATGCGACCCCTTGTTGGGTAAGCGAGCAGCGCTTCGAGCTGGGCCAGCGCAGCCTCGGATCGATCGAGCTTGACCCATCTGTCGACCTGGAGCCACGCGATACGTTCCTCGTCCGGCTTACCAGCGACTTCCCGAACCTTGGGGTGCAGATGATCGAAGGAAGCGTTCAATCCTCGAACTCGATTTCGAAGGGTACGACTATCTCGTTGTTCGCCTCCTGGTGATTGGCGGAATCGAGATCGGCGGGGGCCGGCAGAAGCTTGGGGGCACTTTGAGCTTTTTTCGCGACGGCGCGCCCTTCGGCTATGGCGTGCGTGATCCGCATGGCCTCCCTCCTCGCCTTCTTCGTCTTCTTGACGCTTTGCGCGACGAGATCCCGGCGAAGCAGAATCATCTGGAACAGTCGGTCCTCGTTCACCGAATTGCGACCGCGCTCGAGAAGAGCCTCGTTGGCGATATCGAGTTCGTGCTTCGTCACCGGCGGGCGGGTCAGATCCTTGTAACCGACCGCCAGGTGTTCGCCGGCCTTGTTCTCGATGTAGATGGTCGACATGTCGCGGGGATTGTACTTGACCTTCTCCTTCTTGGTGCTG
>CAYFFH010000119.1:0-8465 GCA_964342175.1 uncultured Enterobacteriaceae bacterium
CACCGGTCTCCGGACAGACTATTAAATAATTGAAGTTACGATATGCGTTGCCGGTCCAGATCTGCTCTACAAGCATGTCCCATTCCTCGATGTGATTCGTTCAGAGTATCGTTGCACCCTGTGCTAGGGAAATTTAGACTCAGACGTTAGCGCGGCTCATCACCTAAAATGAGCGGAAGATCAGGGTCAGCGGACCATTGCGCCATAGACCCGTCGTAGACGGCGACATTACTCTTCCCGAGTCGCCGTAGTAAAAACGCATCCGCCGTTGCGGCAATTCCACCGCCGCAATAAGTAATGACCGATTGTTCTAAGTTTTCCAATGCGGGCGAAAAGTATTCACGCAGTTTTTCCTCACTAAGAAACAGGCGAGTATCCGGGTCGACAACATCAACCGCCGGTATGTTGATTGCTCCAGGAATATGTCCTGGTCGACTGTAAGGCGTTTGAGCACCGGTATACATGTCCCGCATCAAAGCATCGATAATACAATTCGAACTTGGATCGGAAATCACTTCTTGCACAGCTTCAGTGCCGACAAACCAACCGTCGCGCAACACCGCCGTGAATTTCTTAGGTTCAAGCTCAACCGGCTCCTTTGTAACTGGCGCGCCCGCTGCTTGCCACGCGGTTAAACCGCCGTCAAGCACAGCCACGTTATCAAAACCGAATGCTTGGAGCATCCACCACACCCGGGTCGCCCACATCGTATAGGTCGCGTCGTAAAGCACGACCCGAATCCCTGCACCGACGCCTAGATTCCCCATAGATTCGGCGAAACTTTGCGCGTTCGGAAGCGTAAATTGGTGTGGGCTATCGGTATCCGAAAGATCGCCCAGAATATCGGCAAAGCCGCTACCGGGGATATGTGCATCATCATAGTCAGCCCGACCAGAGAAAAACGACAATTTACCAGTCTCATCAAGCTCAAACGCGACCGTGCAATCGAGGATCCGGAGATTCGGATCCTCCAGATGCCTCTGCAACCACGTGACATCGACAAGACTATCCATTTTACAATACCCCGGGACGTCGCCTTTTTAGAAGGCTAATTTTATAGTCGTTCAATAATCGTAACATTAGCCTGACCACCACCCTCGCACATCGTTTGCAGGCCATAACGGCCGCCCGTGCGTTCAAGCTCGTGCAATAGGGTTGTCATTAACTTGGTACCAGTCGCTCCAATTGGATGACCCAGTGCGATCGCACCACCATTAACGTTGAGCTTCTCATGCGGATAATCAATCTCCTTCAACCAAGCGATGGGCACCGGAGCGAACGCCTCGTTAACCTCAATTAGGTCGATGTCTTCGAGACTCATCCCGCTTTTGTCAAGCGCATAGCGTGTCGTCGATATCGGGGCCGTAAGCATGATCATCGGATCCTCAGCTCGCACACTCATATGATGAACCCGAGCGCGCGGTTTTAGATCGTATCTTTTGACCGCTGATTCAGAAGCAACCAACATTGCTGAAGAACCGTCACAGGTCTGGCTTGCTACACCAGCCGTTATTTTACTTAAGCCAAAAATCGGATCTAGCTCGGCCATCTTCCCTAACGATGTATGACGTGGTGTTTCGTCCATTGCCAATCCCCCATAGGGTATAATCTCCTTATCAAATCGGCCTTCGTCCATCGCGGTGAATGCTCGTCGGTGCGATTCAAGTGAATACACCTCCAGATCTTCGCGGGACATATTCCATCGATCCGCCATCATCTGTGCGCCCTTGAATTGCGTCGGCGGATCTTCACCATAACGCTTTACCCAATCCGCAGAGCCGGTAAAGGGATCATCAAAACCGAACGCACCGCCTGCAGCACCGGCAGATCCAATCGGAATCTTCGACATGGTTTGCACTCCACCTGCTATAACCACGTCGTTCACTCCAGACATGACTGCTTGCGCCGCAAAGTGCACAGATTGTTGAGAGGACCCGCACTGGCGATCTATCGTAACCCCGGGAACAGCTTCGCTTAATCCCGCCGTCAACCAACATGTTCGTGCGACGTCCCCCGCAAGCGGTCCGAGAGCATCAATCGCACCAAAAATCACATCATCGTAATCGTCGTCCGGAATTTCGTTACGTTCGACAATTGCTCGAATGACATGAGCACCAAGATCAGCCGCATGTACGTCGGCCAAACTACCTTTACGTTTTCCGGTGGGGCTACGCACGGCGTCAATGATATAGGCTTCTGGCATAACTACTCTCCTAGACTGATATTTCGCATTTCTCGATCTTCCAGATCGAAAATATTAATCGCGGCTGAATATAACATTTCAAAGTTCTTTTTAAACTACTGCGTACCACACGGGTCGCGTCAATACCTACATAGTACACCGAAGGTCGCCGTCAGATCGCACCGATTCGAGAACCTATCTCTGCATATTTATCTAGCCACCGAAGCACAGTGTCGCGGTCTTCCGTAGGACAGCGGGGAATTGCGCGCGCTATACACCCCATTTCGGCAAAGCGTTTAAGATCGTCTGCCGATGTTTCAAAGACGTCAAACATCGAGATTGAAACTGATTCCGGGTCGCGCCCTACAGAAATTAATCGCCGGTTTAAGTCCGCAATGTCCGCAGCGAGGTCTCTGTGAAACACATCAATCGGGATCCAGCCGTCACCGAAGTCCGCGACGCGTTGCCGTCCCCATTTCGAGCCGAAGGTACCAAGAATAACGGGTGGATGGGGCTTCTGAATGGGCTTAGGGTAGGACCAAATCCGATCGAAATTCACATAATCGCCGTGGAATGTTGACTCTTCTTTCGTCCAGATCTCTTTCATTGCCTTTACCCGCTCCTCGAGCACTTTCCAACGCTCATTATACGGAGTGCCGTGATTTTCCATTTCCTCTCGATTCCAACCCGCACCAACACCGAACAAAAATCGTCCGTTAGAAAGACGGTCGACTGTAGCAACGGTTTTAGCCAACGCAATTGGATCGTGTTCGACGACGAGAGAGATACCAGTTCCGACTTTCAAGTTAATCGTTGCCATCGCAGCCGCAGTACAGCTCACGAATGGATCCGACATATGTATGTACTCCTTGGGTAATTTGTCTCCTGCTGGCCAGGGTGTCTCACGACTCGCCGGAATGTGTGTGTGCTCGGGAAACCACACTGATTCAAATCCACGCTCCTCGCACGCGACTGCCAGATCGTCGGCGCGGATTGTATATTCCGTATTAAAACTAAACACGCCAAGTTTCATCTCACTTTTCCCTAAACGTAAACTAAATTTTGTTATCTCTTATGTTGGAACTCTACTAGTTACCTTATAAAAGCGCAGGATCTGCCAATTCAATTACCAGCTATACGTTACAACTACTTAGTTAAAAATTCGTCTGCTAAGGTATTTCTTCGCAGTACATATGATTGGGCATCGGTTGTTGCGCTTAAGCTTCGCGCAGTCCAAAAACTAAAGCTAAATATCGGTCTGGCCCATAACGAGGAATAGTGTTTAATCTGATTAAATCATCCGCGCCTAGTAGTGGCGGCTTATCGGATGCAGTTTAGGTCTAAAAGTTGACTTTTAAAAATCGCGCGGACGAAAGTGGCGGGGCAAACTTTAAAGCTTGCCCTAGGACACCCCGAATTAAAGTCCCTATCAAGATAAACCACCGTTAGCTAAAAACTACTCGTTTGTTATTGGACTCAGAATAGCTTCAACTGCACCAACCCCAACTTTCGCCGCACCAGTAACCACTTGCTCAGCAGCCTTAGCAGTCCCTTTAACGGTACCTGAAACAGTCCCCACCACTGGTCCGTGTTCTTCTGCATCTTTTGCAATGCCTTCGACGATATTACCCGGCGCAGTTACAGCATCAACCGTGCCTTCAACCGCGCGCTCAAGTTTTTTAACGTGATGCTCAGCCATTGTATGGAGCGGCGATAACGCAACCACTCCGGTCACCACTATAGCAATAAACATTTTTGTCATGATTTCTTTATCTCCTTTGCTTGTCTTAAAAATTCCACGTCAAGTCGCAGTCAACCGTACAGAAGCTATCGAATCGCACAACAGGGTGAACCGCTGTATCTCCTAGTCTGTCAACGCCATCACCGGACTGTCTTTTGCTTGAACTGACATAGTTTAGCCTCTACGAATCATTTGAGACACTATTAGCACTCAGCTAAACGGTATCTGAGCACATACATCCTTCCCACGTGATTTATTGCAAGACTTTGCCTAAAATCGCCAAACCGGTACATTTTGAGTTTCTAATAACATACGAATAGGAGAATGCCTGTGGACTTAGGTGTAATGATTTTCCCTACTGATCAGACAATACAACCCATACAGCTGGCGAAGGAAGTCGAAGCCCGCGGTTTCGAATCCCTTTGGTTCCCAGAGCATAGTCACATCCCCACTAGTCGGGAGACACCGTGGGGTGGTATGAAAAACGCACCTCCGCTACCCGAAATGTACTGGCGGTCGCACGATCCTTTCGTCGCGCTCGCGGCCTGCGCGGCGGTAACGGAAAAAATTCGCATCGGCACCGGTATCACACTCGTGGCTCAACGCGATCCTATCTGGTTGGCAAAGGAATGTGCCAGTTTAGATATGATTTCTAACGGACGTTTTGAACTCGGTGTTGGCTACGGTTGGTGCGTCGAAGAAATGCGGAACCATGGTCTGGATTTCAAACAACGTCGTAGCATCCTGCGAGAAAATATTCTGCTGATGCGCGAGCTCTGGACTGAAGAGGAAGCCAGCTTCTCCGGCACACATATCCAGTTTGATAAAAGTTGGGCGTGGCCAAAACCGGTACAAAAACATCTACCGGTTGTAATGGGTGGGGCAGCCGGACCAAAAACGGCAGCGCATATAGCGGAGTTCTGCGATGGTTGGATGCCGATCGGTGGTGCCTATGAATTTGACGGTGGTATGGCTGAAATCAAAAAAGCCTGTGATGCAATCGGCCGCAACCCATCGACAATCGATGTCGGTATGTTTTACGCGATGGGATTCGATGCCGACCAAATAAAAGAGCACTCAGATAAAGGCGCGAAACGGGGAATTCTACCCTTACCCTCCGAAGGTTCAGATGTTGTTCTGAAATTACTCGACGAGTACGAAAAACATTTAAATTGATAGAATGGGGCCAGCATCCTCTGCTGGCCCTATTATCACAACACTTTACTGCTTACCTATAAATTCTACGACGAACTGGAGAACAGCGCGTGTAACCTGATACGTCCTGGCACGCTGCCGCATCTGTGCGGGCGACATCCGGCACTCGCGAGGCGAACGCGTTATCAATACCCTAGACGTCGCATGTTTGATCTATGTCGCTCGTGCTTTCCCTCTATTGGTCGTTTAAAATTATCTAATTGACCGATTGTATGTCGTAGTTTTCGATTGTGTTCCGATGGTAACCAATGACCTACGCTATCGAAAGCTATAAGGAGGAAGCAATGGCCGCGCGCGCAGAACGACGAAGTTTCTGGACTTGGGGATACCTGTCAGATGAGCCTACTCAGGGGGAACGTAATATCGCAGCAAAAAATCTGGCAAGCCGTCTAGGAACAGAAATCACACCGCCTCGTGTGCCAGATATCTCGCAGATCAAACTGCGTAAGCCGCGAATCGCAGTACCTTCCAAATATAAAGCCTGGGTGACGACCGACCACAATGATCGTGTGACACACACCTATGGCGGCCACCCTATTGAATTACTCGCCGCTCTGCGGGGAGACTTTAGAAACCCCCCGGACGCCATCGCTCACCCACGGAATGAAGACGAGCTGGAGGCAAGCCTAAGCTGGTGCGACGATAACGGCTATACCGCGATACCTTACGGTGGCGGTACTTCAGTGGTGTGGGGCGTCAATGTACCTTTCGATACCGCCGCCGCTGTCACCATCGATCTCGATAATTTAAATAACGTATTAGAGGTCGACGATGTGTCACGCGCGGGCCGTTTTCAAGCCGGGATTCTAGGGCCAGACTTAGAGGCTGCCTTACGCCCCAATGGGCTAACCTTACGTCATTTCCCGCAAAGCTTCCCCTGGTCTACAGTCGGGGGTTGGGTCGCAACACGCTCCGGCGGACATTACGCCACCAACGGAACCCATATCGACGATTTCGTCGAATCGACCCGGATGCTGTCCCCTACCGGCTGGTTTGAATCCCGCCGACTCCCGGGAAGCGGTGCCGGCCCTAGCCCCGACCGACTAGTAATAGGATCTGAGGGGACACTCGGGATCATAAGTGAGTGCTGGTTACGACTACAAAAACGTCCACGCTATCGCGCTACGGCCGGTGTCATATACCCAAGCTGGGAGTCCGGCTGTACGGCGGTACGTCACATCGTGCAAACAAAGTTGTGGCCTGCGAACCTACGTATTCTTGATCCAGTCGAAGCAGGTAACAACGCCGGATTAGACGGTAAGCAATCGTTAGTAATTATCGGCTTCGAATCAGCAGACGTGCCACAGGGTGAGAATATTGCAGTCGCGGTTGCGATCGCTCGCGAATACGGAGGTATCATTGCAGATGAAGACATAGTGGTGGATGACGGACAAGGTAATACTACCGGCCGTACTGGACCCGTCGGTGCCTGGCGTAACGCCTTCATTGGGGTAAATGCCGGTCTTACGGCTGGGCTTGGTTTGCTTACCGACACCTTCGAAACCGCTACCACCTGGGATAATTGGCCTAACTTTGACGCTCTCGTGCGGAAACGCGTCGGCCGCGTGTTACGAGAAACGATGGGAGAAAGCGCAACCTTATCCTGTCGCTTCACGCACGTGTATCCGGACGGTCCGGCGCCCTATTATTCCTTTAGTGGGGTTGCGCCCCGCGGTGGTGAAGCCGAAATTTGGCGACAGATTAAGGAGGAGGCAACAGCGAGTTTAGTGGATGCGGGTGGCACCGTGACCCACCATCATGCGGTTGGGCGCATGCACGCATACGGCTGGGCACAGCAACGCCCTCCCCTTTTTGGGGATGTACTTAAATCCATCAAAGCAACCCTAGATCCAAATGGAATTCTAAACCCCGGAGTTTTACTTAAAATTTGATCGCGCCACAGCCGAGATTGACCATTTGGAATTTGGAGCTTCAATATCGGAAAAATTTAGTTCCGTTGTAGATGTCAGCTCCCCATGTATCGTTTATAGAGCACCCATGAGTAAATCGAAGCCCCCGTAAGTACGAACACCTCGGCCGGAAATACCATAATCAGATCGATCCTCGCGCTACAATCGGCACCGCAACGACCGATTGCCCATATTTCATAGGTCACCGGTAAAAGCCAAATAACAGAGCAAACTAGCTGCACATAACGTCTCGAACGGATGAATAGCACCTGGAAGAAAACAACAAATCCAATGGTCGCGAAGATAAATGCATAGTACGTCGTAATGAACATGTGTCGATCCGCTCTCTGTTTAAGTATTTGTTGCCGGCCAGCTGTGTTTCGTCGAACCTACTACGTGTTATTGAGTCTTACGATTAACCTGCCTACCTATACGGCCGTGCGCATAATTTCGCTAACTAATCGTTCCAGATCCTGTATCGACCGGCACGAATCAACTCGATCACAAGCGCTACCAAGCCGTCGCATCTCCGAGTCCCCAGAGTTCCAAAATGCGCGTGGCTCAGGGTTCAGCCATAGAACACGGCGCGCGCGCTCACGAATTCTGCGCAAATGGCTAACGCCGGGATCTGCATAATTAGAGCGTCCGTCGCCCATAATCAATACCGTCGTGCGATGATCGATATCATCTAGGACAGTCGCCTCGAGATCAGAGAGTGCGTGCCCATAATCAGTCGATCCCCAACCATATTTATGCAACGCATCACTGATTGCATCTTCAGCGGAGGCAGACTGGAAAAGATCAGTGATTTCTGCAATTTGATTCGAGAATGCAAAAGCTCGAACCTTCGGAATAGCTTCCGTTACGCTATACAGAAACAGTAATAAAAATCGCGCTGCATTCGCGACCGATCCGGACACATCGCATACGGCAACAACCTTTGGTCGGTCAATTTTCTTACGTTTCCATACCGTATCAAACATTAAACCGTCGTACTCGATATTACGGCGAATTGTTTGCCGAACGTCGAGGTGACCACGACGGGCGATTTTTTTCCTGCGATAGTGTAAAGCAACTAATCGTTTTGCAAGTTTATGCACCAAACCTTGCATGAATTTAAAGTCGCGGACCTCAACCGCAGACAAAGGCACACGCTGCAATATTTCCTCGCGTAGATCAGGCCATGTATTGGCCGTGTATAATAACAACTGTCTCTCGACATGATCGCGGACTTCTGCGATCAGTTGCACACGTAAATCACTAAGTTGCAATCGATCAACTGAATCACTGTTCCCGATATCATCCTCAAGCGCTTCGATTCCTAGGATCTCTAAGATTCGACGCATATACATGCCTCGTTGTGTAAATAATCGGATATTTGCGACGCCTGCTTCGCGAGCGGCGTTTGCAACCGCCA
>CAYFFH010000120.1:0-8449 GCA_964342175.1 uncultured Enterobacteriaceae bacterium
TTCAATTCTTCGTCGTAGACCTCTTCGTCGGTCATGCCGTCATAACCCCATTTCTGCATGATCTGCATCAAACCTATATCCATATCGAGATACCTCTTATCTAGCCCCAACTTGCGGGGTGATGACGTTTGGAAGACAGCCCTTAAAGATGCAGACCTAGGCAGCATCTTTTTTAATAAAAACGCTCTAGCGGTGAGTGTAGCGTGGATTCTAGAGATTCGCGACATTGCAGAAGGTATTTTTACGTTAGCTCAATAGACTCTTCCTGCATTGTTGTTGAAATGTTGCGTCGCACTATTATTAAGTACTCCCCTAGTCCGTCCCTTTTTTTGCGTACCCAAGTTTCTGTTGAAGTTCGAATTCAAGCTTGAGACGCGCGCACTCGACTGAATCGAGGCCTTCGAGACTGCAGAAATCAACCTTCCAGTCATCCGACTTTGCCCAACGTTCGGGATTCATCATTGTTGTACCTCCTGTTTGCGCCGAAACGAGAAGTTCAAGACATAATTCGATTACTTGCATTTGTGACTTCGGTTCGAACGGTTTCCCCGCTGAATTCCCAAGCGGGAAATCGTTGAACACGAAACGCGGCACGCCACAGTACTCGACGATATCTTTTGCGCAGCCACTTATGACGGTAGGGAACCCGTTCGCTTCTAGGTGTCTGGCAACCAGCGACACACTTTGATGACATACCGGGCAATTTGGGAACAACAATACTCCGTCGATCTCATCGTCTTGACATAGCTGCAAAATATCGTTGCCGTATTGGTCGACGGTACACTGCTGGTCGCGATCCGTGGGAAGGCCATAGAAACGTGGCGCGATATTGCCAATCTTGTCGCGGGCTGCGGCCTCGCGCACAGCCTCAAGGGGGAAATAACTGTTTTGATCTGCAGCAGTAGTGTGATCTCGATCGATAGCAATATGAGAGATGCGAAGGTCCGGTTTCCCGATAGTCGATTCAGCATAGACTTTAAAAAATTTAGCTGCGCCGTTGTACTTTGCTCCCGGTCCCTGTTCACCAAACTGAGGATCGAATGGCACGGCGGTTGTGACTAGGCCAATTTTCGCTTCGTTTAAGGGTTTAACGAACCGAACGAACGGGATTTCGTCATGATGGGCCCAGCGATACGGATCGCCAAACTGAAGCGCTTGATAGTAAACGCGGGTGCGTTGCATATAATCTATTGGAGGTTGGCGCACGGAATCGCCCATATTTCTAATCCTCATTCGCAATCAAGACTCACATTCGATTTTCCGAGCCGAATCGACATCATACCCGTAGCGTGATCCGTGTAAAATAAGGGAAATCGGATGAATATTTTGTTGATGAAAAATGTCGTGCGCCCGAAACGGTTTTCCGATGTTGTTTACATATAAAGGAGATATCGATGCAAGGCCTGATGATGGATGTGCCATTGTTAATCAAGTCCATCGTGTTGCATGCGGAGCTTAACCACGCAAATCAGGAAGTGGTGTCCATCACGGCAGATCACCAACGCCATCGCTACACGTACAAGGAGTGTTTTCGCCGTGCGCGCCAGTTGGCGAAATCGTTAGATGCACTTGGTGTACCAAACGGTGCGCGCATTGCAACGGTGGCATGGAATGACTTTCGCCACCTCGAATCGTATTTTGGTATCGCGTGCAGCGGCCGAGTTTACCATACGATAAATCCTCGCTTGTTTGCCGAGCAGTTGGTCTACATCATCAATCACGCTGAAGATGAGTGGATTTTCACCGATATCGCATTTGTGCCGTTGCTCGAAGGTATCGCGAAAAAATGCCCTTCGGTTAAAGGTTACGTCGTCATGATTGAGGAAACCCACATGCCAACGACTACCCTTCCCAACGTACATTGTTTCGAAACATTGTTGTCGGCGCAATCAGCCGACTACGAGTGGCCCGATTTCAATGAAAATACCGCAAGCGGCCTATGTTATACATCTGGTACTACCGGTAACCCGAAAGGAGCTTTATACAGCCACCGGTCGACAATGTTGCATACCTACGCCCACTCGCTGCCGGACGTGTTGAATCTGTCAGCTTTGGACACGATTTTGCCAGTCGTTCCGATGTTTCACGTCAACGCTTGGGGTATCCCATTCAGTGCTCCATTTATCGGCCTTAAACTAGTGATGCCGGGACCGAAGCTTAGCGATCCGAAAGTTTTAGTTGACCTAATCAATGAAGAAGGTGTGACTCTGGGTGCCGGCGTACCCACGGTTTGGTTGCCAGTGCTTAAATATGTGAAAGATAGCGGTCGCAGCTTAAAACCGATGACTCGAACGGGCATCGGGGGATCCGCGTGTCCTGTTTCTATGATGCAAGAATTTCGTGACGAACACGGGGTTGAGGTGCAACATGCCTGGGGCATGACTGAAATGAGTCCCATTGGATCGGCTAACAGTCCGAAACCAGCATCGATGAAGTTATCGCGAGCGGAAAAAGACGAGTTGTTTAAAAGCGTTGGTCGGCCTGTCCCAGGGGTTGAGGTAAAAATCGTAGATGATGCGGGTATGGAACTTCCTTGGGATGGTGTAGCGTTTGGGTCATTGATGGTGCGGGGTTATTGGGTGATTCGGGAATACTACAAGCCAGATAGACACGGTGCCGCGCACGACGCCGAAGGCTGGTTTGAGACCGGCGATGTTGCGACGATCGACGCAGAAGGCTTTATCCGCATCACCGATCGAACCAAGGATGTGATTAAATCTGGTGGAGAGTGGATCAGTTCGATTGAGCTTGAGAACGCCGCAGTCGCCCATCCGGCGGTTGCTGAGGCTGCCGTGATTGGAGTCCATCATCCAAAGTGGCAGGAGCGACCGCTGTTGTTGGTAGTAAAAGCAGCTAACCAAGAGGCAACGAAAGACGAACTCCTCCATTGGTTCAACGGCCGTGTCGCGAAATGGTGGATCCCAGATGATGTTGTTTTTATCGATGCGATGCCATATACCGCGACGGGTAAAATCAGTAAATTAATTTTGCGTGAAAAAATACGTGACTATCAGTTTCCCAGTTCGGTTGTCTAGTGCGGTAATAGCAAACCTCAAACGGAGCGTTCGATGAGCACACCATTAGAGTTTTTTTTCGATTTTGGAAGTGGTCCCTCATATCTTGCATCTACCCAGTTGCCCGAGATATGCAGGCGGACCGGCGCAGAGTTGATCTATCGCCCTATTTTGCTCGGCGGTGTATTTAAGCTAACTGGTAATATCCCACCTGGTGCGGTCGATGAGAAAATGGCGTGGTTCATTGATGATCTAAAAATTTGGGCCGCGAAGTATGGAGTCGTGTTTGGTTTCCCTAAGATAGGTATTACGAACACGATGCCTTTAATGCGTGGGGCGTATGTGGCACTCGAGCAAGGGCGCTTAGCCGAATATTGCGACCTGGTGTTCCGGTCGATTTGGGTTGAAGGTGTGAATATGCAAGACGTTGATGTGTTTGTGACGAAGCTTACTAGTTCCGGTTTTGATGGCGACGCCTATCGTAATGGAATAAAGCGCCAAGAAATTAAAGACGCGCTGATTGCGAGTACCCAGGAAGCGGTCGATCGAGGTGCATTTGGCTTGCCAACAATGTTTGCGTGCGGACGCATGTTTTTTGGCCAGGATCGTCTTGAATTTGTCGAGCAGGCGGTGATGGGAGAATTACCAGGAATGTCACGCTAGTAATTGACACAATAACATGGCAGGGAAATATTAAATGGTAGCGAAGATCAGACGCGTCGTAACGGGACATAACGAAGCAGGACAATCGGTAATTTTATTCGACGACCACGCGGGTGCGGTGAAAGAGATGGAGTCGATGCCCGGTTTAGCATTGACTGATCTGTGGGAAACTAGTGGCGCGCCGGCGAGCAATAAAGGTGACCAGGACGCAACTGATCGTCCCGTTGTATTAGAGCCCCCGTTAAACGGCACAATTTTTCGAATTGTCGAATTTCCTCCTGACTCGACTTGGAAAGGGCAAGCTGACGCAAGTGAGGCCTTTGATTCAATCGGCGCTGGGCACGCCTCGGATTTGAATAGCGATGATCCGATGATGCATAAGACCTCGACGATCGATTATTTAATCGTCATCAAAGGTGAGATTTGGGCTATTCTTGAAGAAGGTGAAGTTTGCTTGAGGCCGGGAGACGTAATGGTTCAGCGCGGAACGAATCACTCCTGGAGCGTTCGGAGCGAGGAACCATGCCTCTTGGCGGCGGTTCTTGTCAACGCTGCACCTATGTGATGCTGTTTGTCACTATCCCAAAAATATGGAGCGACCGTTCGGAGGGTTGACGTGCCTACAGATTGTAGCCTTGGTGTGAAGTTTGGCCTTTGGTATGACTTTCGGAATCCTCGACAATGGCGACGTCCGTATGACCTAATGTATGCGGAAATTTTGGAGCAGATTGCTTGGGCTGAAAATCGTGGTTTCGAGTATGTGTGGCTTTCAGAACATCACTTCTCCGATGACGGATATTCACCTTCGATGTTTCCTATCGCAGGGGCTATCGCTGCCAGGACAAAAAAAATCCGGATCGGAACTTCGCTTGTTCTTCTACCGCTACACCATCCAGTTCGGATCGCTGAAGATGGCGCGACTGTCGATGTCATTTCGGGTGGTCGTTTTGAACTTGGGGCAGGCATTGGTTACCGGGTTGAGGAATTCGCCGCGTTTGATATACCGGTTAGCGAACGCGGTGGTCGAACGAGCGAAAGCCTCGAGATCATCCGCCGTTTGTGGGAAGGTGAAACGCTGACCTTTAAGGGCCGTTTCTACAACATTGAAGGTGCTCGGGTGACCCCAGAGCCGATTCAGAAGCCGCGGCCACCGCTATGGGCCGGTGGCTTCACCAGCCCTGGCATCCGACGCGCCGCTCGGCTCGCGGACGGTTACGCGGGCATCGCGCCGAACAGTACGCAGGTAAGTTACGAGCTATTCAGGTCCGAGTGGCAGGGATATGGTAAACCCGTCGGAGAAGAGCGAACGGCGGGTGGTTTGTTTTGGCTGATTCCCTCTTGCGATCCTGGCAAGACTTGGACTGAGGCTGCAGATCATGTGATCCATCAGGTCAATGCGTATCGTGAGTGGACGGAAAAGGCTGGCGAGACAATGTTTCCAAAACTTAATAGCCATAAGGATCTGAGAGAGACAGGCATGTTGCAAGTCGTCGAGGTGGACGAATGCATTGATATCATCCGGGATTATGTTAATGAGATGGGCTTGACCCATTATTACTCATGGACGTTGCCACCGGGTCTACCGGCTAGTTGGGCTCAGCCACATTTGGAGCTATTCGTCGATCATGTAATTCCGGCGTTTCGGTAATCGCAATCAACGGTCGGATTACACGCCATACAAGTTAATTTGCTTGAATTAAACGCGGTGGCGGTTATTCTAGCTGCCTCGCGAATATACGACTCCGGTGTCGACAATTACAATAGCTCGCGAGCTAAATTTTTATCAGGAGATAGGCCATGGCCGCATACGTGCTAGTCGAAGTGAGCGTAACAGATAGAGAAAAAATGATGCCCTATATCGAAGCGGTAGATGCAACGGTCACGAATCATGGTGGTAGATACCTTGTGCGATCCCCGGATGCCGAAGTGGTTGAAGGTAATATTGGGCAACATCCGTTGAAAGTATTATTGGAATTCCCGGATATGGCCAAAGCAAAAGAGTGGTATGCATCATCCGAGTATCAAGCAATCATCCCATTTAGGACGGATAATTCCAGCGGCAATATGCTTTTCGTTGAGGGCGAATAACCTTCGTCATAAATGTTTTTTGGCAAGTGGCAATGCTGGAATAGCTCGCAGATTGATGCAGTGATAGGGCCGGTGTTGATGAGGCCCAATCAAGGTATCGAGCGGAACATTTGTCAAAGTCTTTAAAGCTTATGTTGACGTGTTAAAGACAGATTAACGCTGGTTTCAGTTAACTGCTTATCCGGCGAGATCGAATGACTCAAGTTTCGGAGCGGCCATCTCGTCGAAGAACCGGGCGCGGGACCACGGCCAACTCGCCGGCACACCGTTTTTGTCGAGATACCAGCTTCTGCACCCGGTCGCCCATATCGATTTCTTAGCGGCTTCACTTCGTTGGCGCTCATATTCGGCTGTGGCATCCGAACTTGCACTTATTTCCTGACAATCACCGACACGGATTTTATCTATTAGCTGGAAGATGTAGTTAACCTGATGTTCTGCGATCTGGATCAAGGAGAAATTACCGACCGGTCCATTTGGCCCGTTAAGCATGAAAAAATTCGGCATTTCCGGAATTGATATTGACATATAGGCGATCGGGCTATCTGCCCAAATATCGTCTAAATTAATGCCGTTGCGCCCGAGTACAGTAGTTGGGCGGATGAAGCTGTCCACACGAAATCCGGTAGCCATGACAAGGATATCGAGATCACGCAGTTCGCCGCTCTTTAAACGTATCCCCCCTGGCTCTATCCGTTCAATTCCTTCGGTTAGAACATATGCATTTGGATGTTGGATCGCTGCGTAAAAATCTCCAGAGAAGATCAAGCGCTTGCAACCTGCACGATAATTCGGGCGTAGTTTTGCTAACAATACTGGGTCGTGCACGTTATCTTCAAGGTTCGCGAGGCAAGCGTCCTCGATATCTTTCATTTCGGGTGAGTCGGCGTCGATAACTGCATTTGAGAAGATTTCAAATTCATCATTAACCTGTTGGCGCACTGCTTCAAGCTTTGATCTATCAGCTCGAAATCCGTCTCGATCTTCGTTGGTGTATTTAATATCTTCAATTGGCATGATCCATTGCGCCGTCCTTTGGAATAAATCATACCGATCGACCTTATCGGCGATTGCGGTAGTAATTTGGACTGCTGTCGAACCGGTGCCAATGACCCCGATCCGTTTGCCCGCCAATTCAATGCTGTGGTCCCAGTGGGAACTGTGGAAGCAGGCTCCGGCAAACGAATCCAAACCTGGTATGTCCGCAACGTACGGGTGGTGTAGCACACCAGTTGCCGCGATCAAAAAATCTGCAACATCTTCGCGACCGCTCGCGGTTCGGATCCGCCATCGGCCGTCGACGAATTCGCAATGGGGGACCTCTTCGTTAAAGCGGATATATTTCAACACATCGTATTTTTGTGCCGTGTGTTCGAAGTAAGCATGGATTTCAGGTCCTGGTGCATAGGTACTACTCCACTCAGGATTAGGCTCAAACGAATACGTGTACATATGTGCGGGAACATCGCACGCAATCCCCGGGTAGGTATTGTCGCGCCAGGTTCCGCCTATACGATCGGATTTTTCGTATATTGTGAAATTTTCGTAGCCTGACTGTCGTAGCCTGATCGCGGTCAGGATCCCCGCCATGCCGGCGCCTATGATAACTATTCTTAGTTCGTCAGTCTGTGAATCAGTTTTTGTCATATTCATCTCTAGATAATTTTTGATGCGCTAAGTGAAGCGCTGTTTATATACTTGTAGTCTTTATCTTTCCAACTCACCTAGAAAGTCTTGCGATTCTTTGATCCGACAAAATAAATTGCCGCATAACTGTTGAACAACGATAAGACATTGCACTAAATCACCGAGAGTGATCCCTTGTGCATCGTACTGTCAAGCTTGATAAAGTCGCTGGCGCTAATCACATGTGCGGTCGATATGGCCAGGATCCCTAGTGTTACGCGATGAACTTCTGCGGCAGGTATGGCACCAAATCCAGCGTCCGGATAATCGAAGGTCGCTGTCGCATCAGCAATGAAGGCGACACGGTAGCCGTTGAACATTGCATCGCGTGCGGTCGCATGACAACAATTTTCAGTCGTCACACCGGTGATGGCCACGGTATCGATGTCCGCACCGCGTAAAATCATGTCGAGGTCTGTGCCGAAAAACGCACTGTAGCGATGTTTTGTTACGACTGTTTCATTGTCGACTGGTTTAAGTTCTTCCACAACGTTAGTTCCGCGTTGGCCACTTACTAAGCAAGATCCTGCGCCTATCGGGGGCCAGATTTCGCCGAACAGTCCGCGATCACAACCGTCAGCACGATGCGCATGCACGGTGTAGATTACCTTCATCCCGCTTTGTCGTGCATGTGCTAACAATCGTTGGAGATTTGGGTATATCTCTCGGCCTGTCGGCGTTTCGAGTGCTGCACCTGGAAGCAAAAAGTCGTTTTGCATATCGACTACAATCAGCGCAGTTCGATTTGCTTGAATTTTGTCAATAGTCATTCCCACTCTTCATCTCCATCACGATTTTGAGGTAAATTCTTCGGTTATTCTGTACCGTCGATTAGATAATCATCGCATGTTGGACTGGTTATTGCGGTCTGCATATGCTTAAGTTGATCTATTTATCTAGCTTAGCCAATGGGATAGTGTAAACCAATGGATCAATCAACCAAGATAATTTCTCGTCCAGCTATATGCTGCGCTTGTTCACAGCAATGTGGCTTGCTT
>CAYFFH010000121.1:0-8434 GCA_964342175.1 uncultured Enterobacteriaceae bacterium
GAGGGGATTTGCCTAGCTCGGCAGCAATATAGGCGTAGTCAAGATTGGTTAACCCATCACCCATCTCGGAATCCGGTAGGAAGAAATTCCACAGTCCGGATTCTTTTGCCTTTTTCTTTGCCCCATCGAGCAACTCAAGTTGACGAGGGTGCCACGACCAACGATCTTCTTTATTTTTATCGAGCGCAAAGAACTCTTCGGTAATGGGGTCGACGTTATCGTTCACATGTTTTTGGACGGCGTACATGAGTGGCTGTGCCTTGCGAGACATTGCAAGATTAAACAAGTCGTTTTCTGGTTCAGACATAGGCATTCTCCGTATTCTGGTTGCAGTATGAGTGCGATAGCGCTGTGGCCAGTAAGCCAGCAGATGCAGCGGGTCAAAACTCCGTAGGCGTATAATCTTTGGTCGAGCTCATGCTATACCCGGTGGGAAAATCGAACCATAAGATTGGTTGGTGACATTACAAAGGCGAATTTTTCCTCGACTGTTTTACTCGGATCGGTGGGCGTCATGTCAAAGTTCCGGCATAACATTGCAAGCGCCATCTTTATCTCGGCAAGGGCGAGATTGCGGCCGGGGCAGAAGCGCGGACCCGCCCCAAAAGGTATGGACGCCTGCGTATTATGCGGGCCTACATCGGTCTCATTAGACCTCAACCAGCGCTCTGGCTGAAATGTCTCTGGCAGACTGAAATTCAAGGGGTTGATGGCGCTGTGACGGGTTAGACAGATCACAGGAGTTCCTTTTGGGATCTGATAACCCAGGATCTCTGTGTCTTCGTTAGCTTCGACTGGGTGCAATGGCGCGATTGGCTTTAATCGCATCGTCTCGTTCACGAATGCATCAAGGTATGGAAGTTGCGCAAGTTGTTCTTGTTTCCCCAATAGTTGTGCCGTTCCGCATAGTAGATCTAACTCGGCACGCACTCGCTCCAAGTGTTGTGGGAACTCCATGAAGTAGTTGCAGGCCCAAGCGATAGTGATCGCTGTAGTATCCTCACCCGCGAGTAGCAGTGTTACGACATTTCCATAGATCTCAGCGTCGCTAAAATTATCCCCTTGGTCTGCCGTTTGGGCGGCGATGATCGCTTCGAGAAAATTCGTTGGTGCTTCATATCGTTCCGGCTGATTCCGCATTTGCTGACGGCAATCCGTTATAAAATTGTTGACAGTTTTTTCAATCCCGGCAATCGCACGTTCTAATTCGCGGTCTTTTGCTAATCGGAAATAACGCCAATAGGGGAATGGTGCGTTCATTCGTGCATGAATGATCGGAAAAACCTTGTCGAGTTGTTGTTGGATAACAGGGCCATCGGTTTCGAGGGTATTGACGTTGACTCCGAACGCTAGTTCAGTCGTAATATCCACCGTATAGCGCATAACATCGCGGCACAGATCGACACTTTCTCCACTATCGGCAGCGACTTTCCAACGTCGCATTAGTCGCTCCGTGGTCTTCAACATTTTTGGGAAGAACTGATTCAAATGGGCGCGACTCAGGGCTAGCGCGACAATTTTTCGTTGCCGTTCCCAGCGTTCGCCTTCTGACGCGAACACACCATTGATTCCCATTTCGGCGCCGACATTCTCAATCGTTCTCCTACGTCGCCAGGTCGATGGTCGATCACGCAAGATTAGATTAATGGCGTCTTTGTCGGCAACACACAGTATGACCTCACTACCCATCTTTATCTTGAAGATCAAACCTAGGTTGTTGCACCATTTTTCGAGTTGCTGATGAAACTTCGAAAGGTCTATCTGAAACAAATTACCGACCAGAGGTAATCCATTTGGGCTTGGAAGTTCATTAATCGATTTTGCGGATGCAGAGGACGTCGACATATTTATTTACTTTCCTAGTGATACCAAGTAGTCGGAATTTTACCCTTCTGGGTAGAGCTTTAGGTGTAGGTGCTGCCCTTCATCCCAGTTTCAACATCTTGGCGCATTACTACGTTCACCAATGCCGGTTTTCCAGATGCGAACGCTCGCTCGAGTGCAGGAACAATCTCCTCGGGGCGTTCGCAGTACTCTCCGTACCCGCCAATGGCTTCAACGATCTTGTCGTAGCGTGTGTAGTTGAGTTTAGTCGCAACCACGCGGTCTGAACCATAGAATTGAGCCTGTGGTCGTACCATCTGTCCCCACGCTCCGTCTACTCCAACGATTCCGACGATTGGTAAATCAAAACGGACGGCAGTGTCGTATTCAAAACCGTTTAAGCCGAACGCGCCGTCACCGTAAATAATCAATACGCGTTTGTCGGGTCTCGCTAATTGGGCCGCGAGCGCGAATGGCATGCCGACGCCCAGAGTTCCGAGCGGACCAGGATCCATCCAGCAATTTTCCTCAGGAACTGGCAGTACCTTTGACGCTTGAGCTACGATGTCACCGCCGTCTCCGATTAGGATCACATCTTTGTCGGCAACAAAGTCGCGGATCTCCCGACATAAGCGTAGCGGATCGATTGGAATTTCGTCCGAATTGAGTTGGGATGCAAATGCTTCTTCGAGTGCCTCCTCTTTCGCAATCATTTCGGAACACCAAGCACTATAATCTATCATCCGTTTACTTTTATCGATCGAATCTATCATCGCGTTGAATGATGCCGCGAGGTTTCCCACGACAGCGGCATCGGCTGAGCGGTTTGTACCGATCAGTTCGTTTTCGATATCGACCTGGATGATTTTGGCGTTCGCGGGGATTGTGTTGCCATAAGCCAAGCGAAAGTCTAGGAGTACACCGGCGCATACAAATACGTCGCACTCCTTTATTGCCTCTTTACGCACGCGGTTTAGGAGTTCTGGCGTACCGGGCTTCACTGTGCCGCGTCCCATTCCGTTGACGAAGGTTGGTATGTGTACATGCTCAATGAATCGTTGCACTGCGGTTGCGGCGTTCGACCACTTTACGCTTGTTCCGACCATCATGACGGGCCGCTTCGCGTCGGTGAGAATCTGCAGCGCTGCATCAATCTCGGACTGGGCTGGCAGGACGAGTGGTGGCACAGTGCGGATCGTCGGAAAACGGATTTTTTCCAGTTCGATTTCCGCACTAAGAACGTCCATGGGAATCTCAAGGAAAGCGGGGCCGGGGTTGCCAGAAATGGCTTGCCGGATCCCCATTTCGATGTAATCGGGGATACGCTCTGTAGCGTAGCAAGTATCTGCCCATTTCGTGATCGGCTTCATTACTGCCACATGATCCATTTCTTGCAGAGAACCGCGCCGTAGATTATTGAATGGGCCTTGACCTCCAATGACCAAAATGGGACTGTTGGCGCGCCAGGCGTTGGCGACTCCGGTAACCCCATCAGTAACTCCAGGGCCGGCGGTAAGCACCGCACATCCGACTTTTCCAGGGTTTAGGCGACTCCACGCGTCGGCTGCATGCACAGCCGCTTGCTCGTGACGTACGTCGATGATCTTGATGCCCTCATCGAGGCAACCGTCATAGATGGCCATCACGTGACCGCCGCTGAGGGTGAAGATACACTCGATCCCTGCCTGCTTTAAAACCCGCGCCGCGACCTTACCACCATGAACAACCATTTATCGATCCTCTTATATTAAGGACAGAAGATGCTATCACGAGCAGGTAAATGGGGCTTATCCTTGTTAGGGCCAGTGACCTCGAGTCTAGCCGGCTAGTAGCGCCAGATGCCTGTACCTCATGAACTAAGTGCACCCTCATTGTAATGATCGGTGAAGGCAAATTCGGCGAGTGGTCGGCGTGTTAGTTTTTTCGGAAACGGGTTCGCCGGCCAGCCTATCGTCACCATGGCAGCGGTTGATACATCTTCAGGAACCCCAAGCAAATCCTTAACTTGTGGTTCAACAACGCACAACAGCGTTGTCAAAGCAGTGCCTAACTCGCGTGCTCGGGCAGCTAGCAGTACGTTCTGCAACGCTGGATAGATGGATGCGCCGCCAACGATACTGAGCCGATCCAAATCAGCGTCGGTCGGGTGTACGTCGGCAAGGCGCGCGCATACAACAAGGAGAATTGGAATCTCGTGCAAGTGATTCGCAAAATGATCCGCGTCTTCAATGATTTTTGAACGTCCTCCTACCCTATTTTCTCCCGAGTTAACGCCTTCGAGATAGGAGTTCCAGATCGGCAGATACAAATCTTTTAGTGCTTTTTTCTTTTTCTGATCGCGCACGGCAATAAAACGCAGCGGCTGCCTATTCCCACCACTTGGTCCCCAACGTGAGGCATCGAGGACTTGCGCTAGAATCTCGTCTGGAACTGGGTTGGGTTTATAGAAGCGGCAAGTCCCGTTCGTTCGCATGATTTCGCTTAATTCCATGATGATATACCCTCGCTTTTATTTGCTTTAAGAATATCAGAATTACGCACAACGGGTTCCGCAAATCAACCACAGTGGGTCTGCCTCTTTCGGAGAACGGTCGAAAAGTTCCGGAACGCCAAAGCCATTCGATCGGCGGATATATTCGGTGATGAGTTGGATCCTATTTTTTGCATTTTGTTCCCGAAAGGCGCGTATTGCCTTCGTCGGGAAGCAGCGATGCGAGGTTGATATGATTACTTGGCCGTCGATGCGCAATATCCGAGCGATTTCCCTGAATACCTCGAGCGGCTGCACGAGGTATTGAATCGATAATGCGATCAAAACGAAATCGAAGCTGTCGCTCACATACGGCAGCACCGGATCAGCGTTGAGGTCTTGCACAAGGCGATCGTCCAAACGAGGATTCCTTGCCAATTCTGCCGAGTTCATACCTAACCCCGCCACTCGGGTAAGATTTGGTTCAATCGGCAAATGTGAGATCCAAGAGGACATAAGGTCGAGTATTTCGGCACCAGCGAATAACTTTTCACTGTAAAAGGTTGTTAATGCCTGAATGGTTGCTTCATCGACATGAGTGACGAATCGCGGTTGTAAATAAAACATTCGATCGGGTTTGTTGTCGAGCCGATCGAACAATCCACTTGGGAATGGATCCGCATCAGTCATTGTTATAAGTTCCCATTAATTGCTAATGTATTCACGATACAAACGGTTTCCGTGTTGCTGCAGTGAGAGTAGATTAACGCCATTGTGGCCGCATCGATATTTCCTCAAGCAATTATGGAGTTCTATATAAAAAAGAGGATAAGTACCATGTACAAAGTGAAGTTAACACTCTACTGATGGCCGTGCTATGAGTGCACCAGAATTTATCGCAAGTTATTGGACCTTAGCCGGAAACGTCGTTCCTTTAGGGCCGCCTGAACAAGAAGCGAGCACGCATGACTTAGACGAGCGACTCGAGGTTGCAGCCAACGCCGGTTACTCGGGTATCGGCCTTATGTGCTCCGACCTGATGAGTATTCGGCGGCACTACGATTTTTCAACTATTCGATCGATGTTGGACAACCACGGTATGAAGTATCTGGAACTTGAGTTTTTGGTCGGCTGGATCGCCGACGGTGTTGAGCTGGCGGAATCTGAAGTCGTTTTCGGCGAAATGCTCGAAGCAGCAGAGCAACTTAACGTTCGGCATTTGAAGGTTGGCCCCGACATGAATGCGACTGAGTGGCCGCTAGATCGTATGGTGGAGCGTTTTGCTGGTTTGTGCGATCGTGCGGCTAGCGCTGGTACATCGGTCTCGTTGGAGTTAATGCCATGGAGTAACGTGACAGATCTTGAAACTGCAATCGCAATTGTTGCCGATGCAGGATGCGACAATGGTGGTTTACTACTTGATATCTGGCACGTCGCGAGAGGTCATATTGCTTATGAAGATATCTGCCACATCCCTAGTGGATTAGTTAACTACGTGGAAATTAATGATGCAAATACTGAGCTACAGGGGTCTTTGTTGGAGGATACACTCCACCACCGAAAATTTTGTGGGGATGGCGACCTTGATGTTCCAAGGTTCCTAGACGCCCTGGCGACTTATGGTTACAGCGGCCCGTTTGGCATAGAGATCATTTCTGAACAGCAACGTAAGCGATATTTTGCTGATGTGGCGAATGACGCAATTAGGACGGCCAGGCGCGAATTTGGCAAGATGAGGGCAACGTACTCCGACTTAGCCTCTTAACTCTCCTCCGGCTTGTAAAGAACTTCAAACCAAATACATCGAGCCGCTGCTGATTAAATTAGAATGAGCTTAGCCAACCGTATATACAGAACAGTTTTAACATTAGTGACAAGTTACCTTGCTGATATTTCATGAATTATGAAGAGGATAGGTAATGAGTGAAGAAAGCAGTACCGAAGTTACAACCGGCGAAGCAGATCGGTTGGGTGAAACGCACTTGAGTAAGGCAGAGTGTAACTGGGTAATGGGTTGTCATTTGGCATCGTTCGCTGGTTTCCTTATTCCTTTCGGTAATATTTTAGGGCCGCTTGTAGTGTGGCTCGCGAAAAAAGAAGAGTTTCATAAGGTCGCCGACCAAGGCAAGGAAGTATTAAACTTTCAGATCACGGTGACGTTTATGGCGATCGCAGCGTCGCTATTGACCCTCATATTTGTCGGCCTCTTGCTGCTAGTTGCATTGGTAATATATTGGGTTGTTTTCACTATCATCGGGACGATCCGCGCTAATGGTGGTGAGTTTTACCGATACCCATTTACGTTGCGCCTCATCAAATAAATTCGGATAAATTTTCGATGCTCCGAATGAGTTTAAAAGGTTTCGAAAGGTTTTTATTGAGATCACAACGATGGACTTAGGAATCAAGGGGAAATGCGCTGCAGTTGCCGCAGGGTCGGCAGGCTTAGGTTTAGGCGTCGCGAAAGCGCTTGCTGGTGAAGGTGTTCGGGTTGCGATTTGCGGGCGCGACACAAAACGGTTGGAAACAGCAGTGGGTGCAGTGGCCGGTGAGGTTATCGGAATTGAGAGTGATGTGTCGTCACCGGATGGTGGCGCAAGCTTTGTTAAGGCTGCGACCAAGAAACTCGGCCAGATTGATATTCTCGTAACGAATGCAGGTGGACCGCCCCGTGGCACGTTCGCATCCACTGAACGATCGGACTATCGTCTCGCGTTCGAGATGAATTGTTTGTCAATGATTGAGATGTGTCGCGCGGCGATCCCCGCGATGCGCGGTCGCCGTTGGGGTAGAGTGTGCGCGATAACGAGCATCGGTGTGAAGCAACCAATCGAAATACTAATGGCAAGCTCGGTCGCCCGCGCTGGACTTACAAGTTTTTTGAAGATAACAGCGCGCGAAGTTGCGGTCGATGGCGTGACCGTAAACTCCTGTCAACCGGGTACTCACTGGACTGAACGTGCGGCTAAGGTCTCAACATCTGAAGAGGCTGCAGCGAGCAAGATTCCGGTGGGTTTTACTGGTAATCCAGATGATTTCGGCGCTACCGTAGCATTCCTGTGTTCGGAGAAAGCAAAATTTATCACCGGGACTGGTTTACTAGTGGATGGCGGGCAGGCGACTGGCTTATTGGACTGATCTATCAAGGTCTCAGCGAAGTGAAAACGAATATGCCGCTGGGTTTATCTATCCAATCACACGGGTGGCTCAACCATAGACCATTACCTCTATCGCTCCACCGGATATCGCTTAACCTAAGCTAAGTTTAATCCGAGAAGTTAGCCCAATGAACGTTCGTTTCTCCGTTTAAACCCTAAACTTCTTAAGTTAAGTATTCGAATTTAGTACGCGCCCTCACTGCAGTTGGCTATTATATGGATTTGCAATAAATTAGATCACAATCTCTAATGTCATGGGACTAAATTTATGAAACTCGAAGGCATTCGTGTGCTTGACCTATCACGTTTTTTACCTGGCCCTTATATCGGCCTAATGATGGCAGACCATGGTGCGGAGGTGATTAAGGTTGAAAGTTTCGAAGGCGAGACGACTCGCAAGCTTGGGCCGAAGATCAAGGGCCATACTGCCTACTTCCGAAATACTCAGCGCGGTAAGTTGAGTTTGCGACTCAATCTTAAGACTCCCGATGGCGTGGATATTTTTCGGCGGCTCGCAGATGATGCCGATGTCATTATTGATTCTTTTCGACCCGGGGTAGTTGACCGCCTCGGTATTGGTTACGATGCAATTCGAGAACGCAACGAGCGTATCGTCTACTGTTCGCTTTCGGCCTTCGGTCAACATGGGACGCAGGCGCAACGTCCGTCACACGACGTTGGTGCGCAAGCCATCACAGGTACTCTGAGTTTGATGCAAAGTGAGGGCCGCGAACCTTGTCTGCCGTCAGCACCGGCCGCTGATATAGCGCTGGGTTCACTAGCACTTGCAGGAATTATTATGGCGTTGTATCGACGGGAACATACTGGCGTTGGCGACTTTCTTGATATGGCGATGACTGATTGCTTGATGTCATGGAATCCGCACATTATCAGTGATGTCCTTGCGGAGGATTGTCCGCCAGATTTGGAGAATGAACGATTATTCGGTGGCGCCGCGTTTTACAATGTTTACCGTACCAAA
>CAYFFH010000122.1:0-8420 GCA_964342175.1 uncultured Enterobacteriaceae bacterium
ATTGATTTAATGGCGCGCCCGGAGAGATTCGAACTCCCGACCACCTGGTTCGAAGTCAGATGTCATGTCTACTCACAACTTCCAAGAGGGACCAATAACAACACATATTCAATAAATTAGGTGACAGAGCCTGACACAGAATGTCACACTATACACTCTATTTGGGTGACTCATTGGTGACTCGGAAGCCTCAGCCCTCTAATGCGGCTAACTAACAAGATAATCGACTGCGCCATTTATCAGGGTGATGGCAATCGTCGCCACGTTCTATGGGATGACGTTATCCCGGGGTTTGGCCTGCGTATTTACCCATCAGGTAAGAAGTCATTCGTACTGTCCTACCGCGCCCGCCGTCGCAAACGCTGGTTAACGATCGCGCCTTACGGTGTATTGACTCTGAAACAAGCTCGAGAGCGTGCAAAGGCGCTGCTCGCATCAGTTCTTGACGGCCAGGACCCCGCCCAGAATCGCCGGTTAGAAAGCGAAGAGAACACGTTTTCCGAACTGTGCGACTCTTACCTCGAACGACACGCCAAGGTTCACAAGAAGACCTGGCAGGACGACGAGCGTCGAATTAACAAGCGTCTTAGACCGCGGTGGGGAACGCAACGGGTCACCGCGATTTACCAGACAGACGTCTCTTTGCTGCATCACGAGATCGGTAAGCAGTATCCCTATGAAGCCAACCGCACAGTTGAGTTACTGAAGAGCATCTATGCCAAGGCGATGGCCTGGGGCTACTTGCCCCGTCACCACGACAATCCGACTGCCGGGATAACCCTCTTTAAAGAAGAAAAACGAGACCGCTGGCTGACCGAAGACGAAATGCCACGAGTAGCTGAAGCTATCGCCGCAGAAGCAAATGTCTATGTCAAGGCGGCGATCTGGTTGTATTTATTCACCGGAGTACGGAAGAGCGAACTACTCAATGCCCAATGGGCCGATGTGGACCTCGATCGGGGCGAACTGCGGTTGCCAGATACCAAGTCCGGTCGCACTCATTATGTCTCACTTTCCCTTCCGGCTATCGAGCTGCTATCCCGGGTCCCACGTATTGCCGGGAACCCCTATGTTCTGCCTGGCCATAAAGCGGCCCAGCACTTGGTCAATATCGACAAGCCCTGGCAGCGTATCCGCAATAGAGCTGCTTGCGAAGACGTCAGGCTTCACGATCTGCGGAGAACTGTCGGCAGTTGGTTGGCGCAGAGCGGTAATTCACTCCATTTAATTGGGCGCATTCTCAACCATCAACAATCCTCGACTACCGAAGTCTATGCTCGGTTTGCGCAGAATCACCTGCGGGAAGCATTAGATCGTCACGGTCAGCAGATCTTGGAGAAGGCAGGCAAGCCGGATTTCAGCGACTTACTTCCTCACATTCCAGAGTGAATGAAAAACATGTACTAGGTGAACAGAGCGTGTGCACTGAAGATAAACCAGCGGAGATTGTTCCTAGCCAAAGGTGGTTGAGGCGCGTCGCAGAAAAAGCCCTGACTCAGTTGCGTCTGGGGCACGCCACTCGCGAGCAAAAATTTATGATTGGTGCGCTTGAGGGATACCTCAAGGGCGATTCATTAGACGACTGGTTTCCGACATCAACAAAGAAACCGGGGCGTCCCCGGAATGAAGAAAAGAACAGGAAAGTTTCACTAAAAGTTGTGATATATCGTGCTGCAGGATTGTCCAAATCTAAGGCTATCGAACTCGTAACAGAAGAACTAAATCTGGAAGAAGACCAGGTAAAAATGATCTATGAACGAGATTTAAAGCGGTCCAGAGAAACTCACTAGTTCCAAAAGCCCTACCACAACACTTCCGCTGCCACTACCTACAAAACTCGGGTTTTTGTAGGCAACCCTCACTAGCATTCGCGCCTATTCTGCCCCCCAGACGTAAATTCCGACCACATATGTCACATGGGGAACCGAGATGAGCGACGAAAAGCACTTGACCGCATATAGGACCGTAGAACTAGCCAAACTGCTAGGGGTGTCAAAAAGAACACTCCAGCGCTGGAGACTGGAGGGGGGCGGGCCTCAATACGCAAGAATAGGAAGAGGTTGCTTATACCTGATAAGTGACATCGAAGGCTGGCTGAATCGAAGACGTTTTTGTAATAGATCTGATGAACTGAACCAGTCCAAACACTATGAGGAGCTATCCTCCGATCAGGAGAAACGGCCCTGATGGCCGGCCACATGGACGGATTTTCCTTCAATCCCCCCAAGAAGTATTGGCTCATGAAAAGAGCCGATGCAGCGGATTATCTGGGCCTACGACCGTCCACGCTTGCCCACTGGGCCTGCTGGGGCGGCCCGACGCTCAGGTATTACCAGATAGGTTACAGAGCGATGTATGACCGGCGGGACCTCGACAAATTCATCGCAGAAAGAGCCAAGCGGCCACCTGCAAAAAGGGTATCGCATAAGGGGAAAGCGCGCCGACTGAAATGAGCGCCTTCGAAGATTACCTCCAACACGGCTGGGCCCTTACACCGCTACGTCCCGGCACCAAAGAACCATGCCTAAAGGGCTGGCAGCTACCGGAAAACGCGATCCGAGGCGTCGAGAATGCCTACAGGCTGAACAAATCTGCCGGGCTGCTGCTCGCCCACTGCGCCCCGCCTCTGATGACCCTGGATATTGACGACTTCCACGCTGCAGCCAGCTGGTTCGATGAACGCGGGGTCGATCTCACTGCCCTTCTACAGGCAGAGGATGCTGTTCAGATTGTCTCAGGGCGATCCAATAGCTTTAAGCTCCTGTACGGGATAGACCATCCCCGCCTTACACGCAAGATCACCGAGAGCGGGCACACTATTCTCGAGTTTCGCTGCGCCAGCGATAACGGCGGCTCCGTACAGGACGTTTTGCCACCATCCATCCACCCCGGTACAGGCAAGCCCTACGACTGGGGTGAACTCGGAAACTGGCGTAATCCACTTTTTGTTCCAAAGGAGCTCCTTCAGATATGGGATTGGCTCGACGACGCCAGACAATCACTCCACGGGGGTAAGGACAGCACACCGACGAGACCCAAGTTGGCACAGGCCCTTGATGAACCCCAGTTTGAGGATGCCCTTCCATGGATTCCACACGACATTGAATACCCGAAATGGCTGGCAGTCGGCCAGGGCATTAATGACACGCTGCCCGGGGAAAGAGGCCTTGCGCTCTGGGATACCTGGAGCGCCAAGGGAGAGAAATATAAACCGGGGGAATGTGCAAAGAAATGGCTGACTTTCACACCAGGCGGGGGTATCACCAAGGCTACGGTATTTGGTCTTGCTCGAGAATTTGGGTGGGGGGAATCGTCTAAGGGGCCTATTTCGGAAAACGCCCTAGCGACATCTGCAAACGAGGGAACGAAACCATCACAGACCGTGCCGGAGTTCGAGTTTCCCCCACTCGAGACGATGGCAATGTCAAAACTCCAGGGCAAACCAGCACCGAAACCTGAGTTCATAGTGCCCGGGCTTATTCCCAAAGCCGAGTTCGGTATTGTCTATGGTCCGTCAGGCTCAAAGAAGTCTATGTTCATGCTGCAGTTGATGTACGGCCTTGCAGCGGGTAGACCTATTGCCGAAAACGAGTTCTGGGAACCGGATCAACCGATTTCCTCGCTCTATATTTCGTATGAAGACCCCCGGGAGCGCATGTGGTATCGACTGAACCTGCTGGAAGCATATCACCGGGATTACCACGGGGAACCGCTTCCCAGTTTTGGCACCGAAGCCGATTTCTACTACCTCGATGGTATTGGTCATCGGGAAGCCAGATGGCTGGACAAAGATGGCAAGCAGCAGTTGTTTGTGGATCAACTGAGTGAATTCCTGATTAAGAACCAAGCCAGAGGGATAAAAATTATCGTGATTGACACCCTGCGCTCCAGTATCGCCTGCGAGGAGGTCAACGAGTGCTATCAGGAGTTCGCAACAGCAGCCCGTAAACTAATCCGGGAAACCGGGGTTACCGTGATTGCAGTGCATCACGTGTCTCAGATGAGCCTTATGAGCGGCGCTCGAGATATATGGGCAGCCCGCGGCGGTATGGCCCTGACCGATGCTTCGCGCTTCGCCCTCGGAATATCTGGAATGACCGAATCAGAAGCAAAGAAATGCCCCGAAGCCAACGATCCGGGTTTCAACCGCAACAAATATATCTGCCTGAACGTAGCCAAGATGACAGACGGTCCTCCAGGGGACACTTGCTGGCTGAAGCAGCACCTTGAAGGTAATCCGATGCTCGGTGTTAGTCACATGTCCATGCATGAGCCTCTCAGCGATGCAGACCTGACCCAAGCAATCCTTGACCACGCGGCTGAGGAGTTAGGCCAGGTGATTACCGACAACGAGAAAGATCCGCAATCAAGTACCAGCTTTAAAGACTATTTATCCAAAGGTCCGCTCCGTTCAGAAACCAGAAAGCGAGTCAGAGCCACTGTGGACCAACTTATAGAGTGCAAGAAACTAATAGAGAAAGAATTGCCCTCGGGACACCCAGCTCGCCACGGGCGGCGTACCACCGCGCTTACGTTAGGATCGTGAATCCATATTTGGGCATTAGGCTGACGGTTTTGAAGGTAACTAACCTCCACCTAATACGCCATCTAATACGCCAAGTGATGGATGGCGGCGCAATAGGACGACATCTATTAATATGCCGCCTATAGTAAATACATGGCGGCATATTAGATTCACAGTTGGATTTTCAATCCGCCACGGCGTATTAGACGGCGCATTACCATTATAAAATGGGTATTGCCACCAGCCCGCCTGTGGACGCTGAGGCGCGCCCACAGGTCGGGGTGGAGTCATGAAGCAATCGAGAGTGGCGGTGTCGATCAAAAATGGGGAAAACTAGATAAAATGACAGCACCCCCGGCCAGAGAACACTTACCAGTGGTCTGCCAAACCTTACCAACCATGTTCTTGTACCTGTAGCCAGCCGAAAACGCTGCCTCTTGCAGACTAAAGCTTCCCTTCTCCAAAAAAATAAACCAGCTATACCTGCCTCGTCTTGCTCCACTGCGCAGCTTCTTTGGGTGACAATTTTCGTTTGCCGGCTTTCACCCTTACCCAGATATCGTCGCCGAGGAAGGTGGTTTCAGAGGATTGCCTGCAATCAATGATCACGACCGGATTGCCGCCTATATCATGGTTGTTCAAACGAATAAAATTAGCGAGGATGGAATCCCCAAGGTCTCGGGCTATGATGTTGTTTATATGTAGAAAGAGTTTGTCAAGACTCTTGAAGTCTTCCTTGGCAAGGTCCAGGCCCGGTGTCTGACCGTTGTCTGCCACTCCCAATAGGATCTTGCCGCCGTTGGTATTCAAAAACGCGGCGATTGTTTTAATTACTTCGTTGAAAAGATGCTTGTTATTGCACTTCTTGTTGAGGTCATAGCGAAGTGTTTCTTTGAACTCAACAGTTTCGTTTTCACCGGCTCGGATCAGTTGCTCCAGTTCTGTCCGATCCTTATCAAAGACGTCGAGATAATCCTGAATAAAATACAGATTCCGCTCAATAAATATCCGATGTGCCTGCAAATCGCGCGTAATACGCAGCATTCTCAGGCAGCTTGGTGGGTTGTCACTACTAATCTCCAATAGCTGATAATCGCCAAAATCCGTCTCCTCGTAGTCAATGTTTTTGTCTCCTTCCAGCCATCGGGTCAATACTTTCTCAGCAGTTTCTAATTCGCAGGGATTTGTCCAGAGGGTTATTCCGGGCATGATTGCAGCTAATTCAGTAACTTCTTTGGATAGGTTATGTGGCTGATCACTGTCGCCACAATGATAGGCTTGTAGCTGTTCTGGAAGTTCAAACATCGAATCTCTGATTGAGTCAGTTAGTCCAGGAAAATCGGAAACCGTAGATAAAATGGGATATGGATAATCCCTATCCTGTTCTTCCATGGCATCCTGCCTGTGCCACATGTGTGCGAACCGTTCTGGTTGGCACGCGGTCTCGACCAGGTAAGATAACGGTAGTATCCCACGAACGAAACCGAGAGCTTCTGGCGGGGTAATTTGGGCGAGTGTGCCGATCGCTATGAAAGCTGATTTCTGACATGGTGAGAGTTGGTGCAGGTCCTCGAATACCCGTTCATAGTCATCCCGGTAGTACTCGAAGAATTTTGCAGCAAACCATGCTCTGCTGAAACGCATCTCCTGCACTCGGAGAAACAGTTCTTTTTCAGTTGAGCCATCCGGAGGGAAAACCAGAGTAGGGTCTAGGCGAGTAATCTGGTCAAACGTATGAAGTCTATGAAGGTAGGACGGAATGTATCTTTGATAAAAGTTCCAGTAGAAGTCCCAGGCCAAAAATCGAGCTGGTCTTGTAATGAATGGCAACGTAATTTTTTTCGAACTCTCAAAAAGCATTTGATAGGAAACGAGATCGTAAAGGCTGATATTCCCAGAGGGATCCTCACGGTTAACCAGCATATTCTTTGAGAGTTCGATTTTTTCATGACGGGAAAAATCCATCACGAACCGATCTTTTTCTATATCGTCACTCAAGCGAATGGTTTGCCCGTAAGGACTCCGTAGAAAACTCTGTTTGTCTCCTATAGCAATTTTGTCCCCATCGAAAGAAAATTCTTCGAGTTGCACCTCCCGAAGTGATTTTCCAGGCTTCGTCCGCAACAAATATAGTGGATCAAGAAGATCGATGATCATTTCTCTTTACCAATTTAGAATTGATTTTTCGGTTTTTCCCGTCGCGTCCCAGAGGCGTCTCTCAATCGCTTCGATGTGTTCTAGCTGGGTCAATAGTGCTGTTCCGGAAGCTTTCTTTGTGCTCAGTTTCGTTCTCTTGGTTCAAGTCAATTCCACGGATCGTTAGATGGGAAAGTGACTCCCGCCATTTTCACAACGATTGCGTCAATTGCTTTGTGTTTGTCACGGACTGGAAGAATTTTCTCTACCCGCAGAACGTTACGAACAAACTCGTCATCGTCTAGCAGTTTTGGAACAAGCGACTCCTGAAAGAATTCGATCCAGCGTCTTTCAACCAATTCCCTCTCCGGCTCGAAGGCATCCATCTGCGCCCAGTCGGTCTCATAAATAAAACGTTCGGCAACAGCATCATAGGCTGGGTAAAACTGGGGAACCCAAAAACCGTGCTCAAGAAACTCACGTAGCTCCACGATGGAAGAATTCTCAATATCCAGTAGTCGAGCAGCGTCCAAGAATCGCCTACCACAGGCTGCCACGAGAAATCTCAAGAGGGAGTCTCGATTGATACTTTGTATGAACCGCAACGACTCCCCACGCTCCCGCAGGGTACTGTATTCTTGGCTCGAAGCATGCATGAAAGGAAGGATAACACCGACTGATCACAGGGTGCCCGTATCGCAATATCATGACCGATCTACGCTCAGAACCGATGTTCGATTCCCCCGAAGAGGAACTCGCATGGCTGAAAAATCAGATTTCGTACTGGAAACTAAATCAGAACGTGGTAAGCGCTGACGCTATCCTTCAAGGTTATCAGGTTCGCTACCAACAATTGTGCAAGGGAGTGTCCCAGCGAAAGGTGGTTCCTGAACCCAAAACGCCGAAAGTAACGACTCCGGCCAATAACAAGTCAAAGTCAGACGATCAGAAAGAACGCGACCCCAAAGGTCCAACTCTGCTGAATTTTATGCCCGTCAGCACAATGCTGGCGATCGTACTGATTGTCATATTTGGAATTATGTATGTTCTGAACTAGATCACGCGCCCGATGTTTCATTTTGAGAGAAAGAAGAAATACTCAGGTAACGATTGGAGTATTGGATTATATGGCGGACCGGAGCCGAGTATTGAGAAGATAGAACGGTATCTCTCTCAGGTTGCGTTAGGTACTAAACCGTTCCCTAGTTCGAAAAAACGCGCAGTAAAAAAAAGGCAACCAGGAAAAAATTTGCAAAAAAGAAAGCAACTCGAATATAAGCAAGCAGAAGGCCTTAGTGTACGGGTCTGTCAAGTTTATGGACTAGCACCAGTTCTCGAGTGATTAGTCCGGTGACTGTCCGAAAACTGATGGATTGAATTAGCTATCTTTTCTTTGATAGATGCCAACCTCTCCCTGTAGGACATTTGTACACTTTTAGACGCACACCTCGCTCTTCTCGGATTATCGTTGCCCTTGTTCTAGCGGTCTGCTCACTAACGTACAAATCCTTAAGTTGTCCGAAGGAATCAGAGCAATACTCGCAGACACTACTAGGCGTACGGACCCCAGTTGGCCCCAAGTGCCATTTTCTACAGTGGTCACACCGATAAGCTTCTAAATCGTGACCATATTCACTTCGAACGTACTGTGCACCCTGAATAGCCTCATGCTGAGACGCATATTCTGTAAGGGGTTCGCCACGATGGCCTACACACGTTCTGCTTTTATTGTTCACGTCGTATCCATTTCGACTTACAG
>CAYFFH010000123.1:0-8413 GCA_964342175.1 uncultured Enterobacteriaceae bacterium
GCTGGTGCGAAATAATCTATCCGGTTAGCGTCTGCTAAATCTTGACACACCGATACGGAAGCTTGATTGTTTGGATTGTGCACCGCAACAGCGTATCCCCCATAGTTTTTGACAACCGTCATGCACGGAACATCCGTTAATCCATCGCCGATGTAAAGCATATTGCTAAAAGGGATCGGGCGCTCTCCTTCGGGCATATATTCGTTGATTGAATCGCCAGCCCCTTCTCTTCCTTTATTAATCCTAAATAAGTATTGAGTCTTAGTAGTATCGTTAATAACAACGGTTGGAAAGCACGCGGTTTCGTGATGGTTGAAAAAATATTCGGAAGCATAGATACGTTCAAACTTAGATTTTATACTTACACCTTCAAGAATCTCGCTTAAACCAGCCGAAATTATGTAATGTCGAACGGCTATTGTGCCCTTGGATTTTGCTTCGACATACTTGTTCACACGATCGAACCAAGAATTGACACCCGGGTAATATTCAATATTTGACGCGAGTTTACGGAGCGCTTCGCGACTGAGATGCTTTTTGTTGTGGTCTATCTTTTCTACTAATAGCCTCATATAGGTGAGAATTCTGTCTCCGCCGGTGCGTATGACTTCATCATTGACCTCATTCCAAAAGGCTTCGCCACTGATTCCTAGTTCTGGCAATACCGTATATTCTTGCATCGGTTGTGGTGTGAGTGTGCCATCGAAATCGTAAACCATCGCTAGAATATTCCTAGTAAAACGTGCCTTTGCAGTTTTTTGCATTACCGCCATGGCCTCCCACCGCCTTTGTGTGTAAAGTTTTGAACTTCTAATTGACTCTTGTATGCGCATAGTATTTCTTCATTGAAGCAAGCAAATCGAACGTGCTGAAGATGTCGATTTTGTCTCAGATGCGCCATTGCTTCGGTAACAGCAATTCTAGTTGCGAGTTGAATCGGGTAGCCATATACACCACAGCTTATCGCGGGAAAGGCGATAGTTTTGGCGTTCTCGCGCTGCGCCAATGCTAACACTTCGGTGTAGCACTTTGTCAGAAGTTCCGCTTCGGCAAACGCTCCTCCCCGCCACACCGGCCCGACCGTGTGTATGATGTGTCTTGCAGGGAGCCTGAACCCGGGCGTTATTTTCGCGGCGCCCGTAGCGCACCCACCTAGTTTCTTACAGGCGCGTAGCAGCTCTGGACCAGCACGCCGGTGTATGGCTCCATCAACACCGCCACCACCTTGCAGTGCATTGCTTGCCGCATTGACGATCACGTCGTACTCCAGGGACGTGATATCAGTGAGTGTGGCGTCAATACGATTAGTAACTACCATTTAATTTTCAGCAGCTACTAATCAAAACTTTAATTGACTGCTGCTTAATCATTTTTAGACTTACATTAGCCCTTGATTACTGGTTTCCACTGGCGATTTTCTAGGACGAACGCCATGCTTTCTGGTGCGTTGCTACCAGACTTCCAGTACACCATTGCATGTTTCTCGTTAGTTTGTTCCCGAATAAATCGTGTCGTCTTAAATTTCTCTACCCGAAGATTCACTATTTGCGGCAGCGCCCGGTCGGCACCATTCATTATAGATATAAAAAAATCGCGTGGTTGCATTCCCAGTAGAGTTTTTGGTGGGATATTGAATTTAAGCTTTATTGTCTCGCGATATTGGGGATCGCGCTTCACATGGTTGAGTACCCGAATAGTATCTTGGCGAGAACTCTCCGACATACTGTCCCAGAGCGCGCCGTAATCGCGCGCCGCAAAGGACTCTATATAACGCTCCCATGCGGCACGAGGTGTGTCGCCACCTAAGGCATCACAACCGGTGGTGCTAAGACAAAAACCAAAAACAACACCTATCCCAACATTCACGAATCTGCGCTTCATTCGCCCTTGGCATCTGCCGGGGTTGTTACAATCCATTTGTCATTGACGCGCCTTAAGTATACGTCGGCTTGCTTTGTTTTTTCCCCATGTATCATTGAGTAGGTTGCCTTTGCCATTGCGCGATCGCCGTTTATGTTTGTTATTTCTACATCCTCAACGCGCACGTTTTATTTTCATTGCTTCGTATTGTTTAGGGTCGGAAATCTCGCGCAGTAAATTTTCGTTCTGCGATTGCTGTCCATAGATGAACACTTCAGCCGTATCGGCTGCTTCTTTAATGGAATCGCGTGCCTCCACGGTACCGACACTAATTGCAGTGCTAAGCAATACGATGGAAGCAGTCGTAAAATTATTCGCCACAGGGGTTCTCCTAGTCTGAAAGGCTGGCCGTCAGAAGCGCCTACAATTGAGCAGCGTCGCGCAGTTTCCTGCTTTATCCTAACCTAAAGAGAGTTGGGACCCCAATATGACGCACCGTTTCAAGTTTTTATTAGGTGTAAAATTCGTTTAATCACAGCTGTCATGGTGGGCACGATTTCTGAGACCAAATTACGAGTTTGCGGGTCCGGGGGCTTTATGTCCGGGACCATGATGGTGTACATTCCCGCTGCAACCGCTGCGCAAACTCCAACTTTCGAATCTTCAATAGCAATGCATTCAGTTGCTTCTGTGTCGATTAGTTGCGCCGCTTCTAAGTAAATCTCTGGCGCAGGTTTACCATTGCTAATTTGATCGCCCCCGACTAGAAATTCGAATCGATCTTGAAGATTCGCGAGACGAAGAGAGTGCACTGCCCGATCACGCGGGGTCGACGTTGCGATTGCATAGGGAACTGCAAGGCCGTCCAAACAATCAATCATTTCGAGAACGCCCGGTTTCACATTAATTCCGTGCGTCTCAACGTATTTTAGCCAATACTCAGCGAAACGCTCGCGAAAGGCATTTAGTGGAAAGTTTTGACCAAAGGCGTCGACGATACCTTTTTCAACTTCGGTTCCAGGCAACCCGACGAGATCCAGATATAGTTGATCCGTAAAACAGCGATCAAAATCTAACGCCGCAAGTTTTGCTACTGCACTAAAAACGGGTTCAGAGTCGATCAATGTGCCGTCGAGATCGAAAATCACGGCCGAGTAGCGCGTTCTAGTCATAGTCGATCGGTAACGACTGTTTTTGTCGCGTTATTAGCAACACTTATCCCAACAATCATGGCTCGAGTGCTGTTTACAGAGCCAGAATATCGAGTAGCTCATCCGGATTTTCCGAACGCAAGATGCAGTCGACATCTCTAGCGTCAATGAACCCCTGGTCCACAGAATGGTTGAATGCTTTAAACCACGGTTCGAAATACCCTGCGGTGTCGAGCACACCGATCGGAGTATGTATCTGGTCTAGTTGGCCAAGTGCTATGACTTCGAGCAGTTCATCGAGCGTACCGATGCCACCCGGGAGTGCGATATAGGCATCGCTCAATGCAATCATTTCTGCCTTACGCTTGAACAAATCCTTTACCAAAATAGTTTTTGTTAGTCCTTGATGGAGTACATTTTCATTGGCTAGAAATTCAGGAATAATTCCGATGACATCACCGCCGTGTTCGAGAGTGCTATGAGCGACGGCTCCCATTAAGCCAATTTTCCCACCACCGAAAACAAGCGTGAATCCGCGCACCGCGATCGCTTTGCCGAGCTCGGCCGCGACCATCTCGTATATCGGGTCGTTACCAGTGCGAGCCCCACTAAACACACAGATACAGGTCATTTTTCTATCCCTATCCTGTCCTCGTGCAAGCTATTCGGCAGCTGTGATCCACAGCAGGGAACCGGAGGTCACCTGCCACTGGTTAGGAATTGTTTGAATTAGATTGATTAGTCTGCCGGAGCCGCATTTAGCTCCACATTCGAATTCAAGATACAAAAGAGCAGAATTAACCGTAGCGTCTGTGCTTGGGCGCGACACCCTGATAATGCCGTGTGCATTTGGGAAGTGTGAGCGAAACTGTTGCCAGTTGATGTCTGGATCGGAGTGATTAAAGATTTTTAAGCGTTCGTTGTTCGATAATAAATGATATGGCCCACCGAGCGACAGCTGTTGCTCTAGCCGGTATCGGTCTCGGTTTATAAGGGACCATTCACGGAGTGCAGCGGATGTTGTGCCAAGTTCTTCAGCAAATTCTTCAGGCGTTCTCTCAGGATCAACGACGTTGATAGACTCTCCGGTTGTTGATTCATCAATGATGATATTACGATTATCGTCGCCGAGGCCATGTTTTATAACTGCAGAAATTATGGAGTATTCAAAGTCTTGTAGCTTTGATCCAACTGCCTTTGAGTTGCTAACGAAGATTGTTAATGCAATGCAGAACAACAGTCGAAAAATAGCGCCCGTTTGTATACGATTCATGGGTGCTTGCTCCAATTTAGGTTTCAATTCGAGGATGTGGCTTTTTGGTACGGTATACATTGTATCGTCTTATCTGAAATGCAGTGCTTTTTTAGAACCATCGCATTAGTGAAGTCGCATATCACGAACGATTGTCGCTGCAATTTCTTCGATAGATATGGTCGTCGTATCCACAAACGGAACTCCTTCGTGTTTGAAGAGGGCTTCAGCTTGCGCAACCTCGGTACGACACTGCTTTAATTGCGCATATTCACCGTTTGGTCTGCGTTCCTGTCGGATTCGGCTAAGTTGCTCTGGAACAATGGTTAGGCCATATAATTTATTGCGGCAGCTTTCAAGGATTTTCGGTAATCCGAGTTGGCCGAAGTCGTCCTCGGTGAGCGGGTAGTTTGCCACAGGTAAAGAGTAATGCATCGCTAAATACAAACATGTGGGGGTTTTCCCGCAACGCGAAACGCCCACCAAAATTACATCAGAGCCGCCGATGTCCCGTGTATTTAAGCCGTCATCGTGACTTAGCGTGAAATTCACGGCGCTGAGGCGGCGCTCATAATCGCCTATGTTACCGATGCCGTGCATGCGTCCAGGTGTGTGAGACGATTTGGTACCCAATGCATCTTCGAGCGGTTCGATAAATGTGCTGAAAAGATCGAATACGTAGTCATTGCACGATGCAATAACAAATTGAGTTGCGGGATCCGTAAGTGTGCTGAATACTAGCGGTGGCAGGTCATCTTGCTCGCACGCTTGCTGGATAGTCGCAGCGGCTTTTTCTGCAGCAAGCTGGTTTGTTACAAAAGGAACATGGGTAATTCGAAATTCCGTATCCGGAAATTGAGTCAATAAACTACGCCCAAGTGTTTCAGCAGTAATGCCGGTCCGATCAGATACATAAAAGACACTACGACTCATAGTGTCCGCACCCTACCGCTTCTGGATTTTGGATACATTGTTTTATCTATCAATGCGTATCTTCGTGTGATTGGAACATATTACGAATCGTATCATCGGTGCCTTTGGTTTCCCTGTGTTGGTCAGCTAGTGTGCACCCGATCTATATCTAGGTGTCAGAGCTTATTTTGACAATTGTTGGGGACCTCCCCAGAATTCCCAATACCCGGCTGATAAACTCCGCCGGGTTCTGCACGGTTTGTCTTAATTATAGGTAAAAGGATAGTGGATTATATCGTTTCTTTCGAACAAATCGGTATGGGTGACATTGATCGGGTCGGTGGCAAGAATGCATCGCTAGGGGAAATGATCCAACATCTCGGTGCTGCAGGAGTTAGTGTTCCCGGAGGATTTGCGACAACCGTTTGCGCCTTCCGTGAGTTTCTCAAGCGAAACAAACTCGGAGATAGGATCTATACACGGCTCGACAAATTAGATCTTGCGGACGTCGTTGCTCTAGCTAATGCGGGGGAGGATATACGAGGGTGGGTTGTCGAGACGCCTTTACCCCAGGAATTGGAGCGGGCAATTGAAAACGCGCACATGTCATTAAGTGAGGGAGAGCAAGAGAATTTTTCGGTGGCCGTTCGCTCCTCGGCAACCGCAGAAGATCTTCCGAACGCGTCGTTCGCTGGACAGCAAGAGACGTTTCTAAACGTGTGCGGATTGGATGAAGTCATCCAAAAGGTTAAAGGGGTGTTTGCCTCATTATTCAACGACCGAGCAATTTCATATCGCATCCATCAAGGTTTTGATCACCGTCAAGTAGGAATCTCAGCGGGTATCCAGCGCATGGTGCGCAGTGACATTGCGGCCAGCGGAGTGTTGTTTACCCTGGATACTGAATCGGGTTTCCGTGATGTCGTATTCGTCACGGCTAGCTATGGGCTTGGTGAGCCGATAGTGCAGGGCGCGGTGAATCCAGATGAGTTTTATGTATACAAACGAGCCTTAACCGAAAAACGACCGGCGATATTACGGCGCAACGTTGGTAGTAAACATATACGAATGGAGTATGCCGTTGAGTTTTCTGGGAACGATGTAGAGATTCAAGATGTGGATGAGTCAGAGCGCATAAAATTTTGTATTAACGACTCTGAGGTTGAAGAGCTTGGCCGTATCGCGATGACAATTGAAGAACATTATGGTCGGCCGATGGATGTGGAATGGGCGAAGGATGGTACGAACGGGAAGTTATACGTCGTTCAGGCACGACCTGAGACGGGACAAAGCAGTGACGATCAGGTTATTGAGCGATATGAACTTAAAGGCACCGGCGAGGTGTTGGCGGAGGGGCGAAGTATAGGACAGCGAATCGGGACTGGTCGCGCGGTGATCATTACGGATGTCAGGGCTATGGATCAGTTAAAGGAAGGCGATGTCCTAGTAACGGATATGACGGATCCTGATTGGGAACCCGTTATGAAGCGGGCTGCAGCGATCGTCACCAATCGCGGTGGCAGAACTTGTCACGCAGCAATTATTGCCCGTGAACTAGGGGTGCCGGCGGTCGTCGGGTGTGGCGATGCAACGGAATGTATTAGCGAGGGCGCTAAGGTCACGGTGTCATGTGCCCAAGGCGACACCGGTTACATCTACGCAGGGGAGGTGAGCTTTCGTCGACACCAGATAAAGCTTGAAGAGATGCCCGATGTTCCGGTGAAAATTATGATGAATGTCGGTAACCCGGATCGAGCCTTCGCTTTTTCTAAGCTACCCCATCGCGGCGTTGGGCTCGCTCGTTTGGAGTTCATAATTAATCGTATGGTCGGGATACATCCCCGTGCCTTGCTTGAATTCGGGCAGCTTTCAGGTGAGTTGAGAAGTGAAATTGAACCGTTAATAGCCGCTTACAAATCTGCGCGGGAGTTTTTCGTTACACGTCTGGCAGAAGGTGTCTCGACAATTGCTGCGGCATTCTCTCCGCAACCAGTTATCGTTCGATTGTCCGATTTTAAATCTAACGAATATGCAAACTTGATTGCGGGCTCACTTTACGAGCCGATGGAAGAGAATCCTATGCTCGGGTTTCGAGGTGCGTCCCGTTATATTTCCAAAGCGTTTCGGCCTTGTTTCGAGATGGAATGCGAAGCCCTGCGCCGGGTTCGCAATGATATGGGATTATCTAATATTGAGATTATGGTGCCGTTTGTAAGGACGATCTCGGAAGCACAACAAGTAATAGAATTGCTTAGCGATTGTGGACTTACACGCGGTGTTGATGGGTTACGCATCGTTATGATGTGCGAACTACCGTCTAACGCATTGCTAGCAGATGAGTTTTTGCAATATTTCGACGGATTTTCAATCGGATCAAACGATTTAACGCAGTTAACTTTGGGTGTAGATCGTGATTCCGGACTAATTGCGAAATCTTTCGATGAACGTGATGTTGCGGTGAAACGAATGATGGCGTTGGCAATTCGGTCCTGTCTCGATGCTGGAAAATACGTGGGGATCTGCGGTCAGGGACCGTCCGACCATGAAGATCTGGCCATTTGGTTATTGGAACAAGGTATTGACAGCATGTCTTTGAATCCAGACTCTGTTATCGAAACTTGGATTAAACTGGCATCAATTTGATGATGGAAGCAATGGCTCGTTGGGCCTGTGGTTTCACACACCAAGGAATTGCGATTATCTATTGGTGTAGTGGAGCGATGCAGTTTGGTCCTTCATGGACGGGTGAATTAACAAATGTGCTAACTGGGAACGCGCGAAATGTACCGTTCTTAGCTGGTTTAAGTAGTCCGATCAAATCCTTGGTATTCGATTGTGCATCCAGCCATTGATGATAATCAGAAATTTCTATCACAACCGGCATGCGATCGTGAAGCTCTATTAGTTCTTCGCTCGCGGTGCAAGTAATTATCGAGCAGCTAGAATACAAATGTTCCTGGCTGCCTGACCATGTCTCCCACAGGCCCGCGAAGGCGAATGGTCGACGTGATTCTCGGGAAATGTGGTAGGGTTGTTTGACGTCTCCTCGTTTTGCCCATTCGTAGTAGCCATCGGCAGGGATGAGGCACCGTCTTTTTTGGAATGCTGCCCGAAACGACGGTTTTTCTGCCACCGTTTCGGCCCGCGCATTTATTAGACGTGAACCGATTTTCCGATCTTTCGCCCATGGCGGGACTAGGCCCCAGTGGAGGTTCGTCGTTACTAGGGAACCGTAGTT